>JAEWAG010000226.1 GCA_023391775.1 Pseudomonadota bacterium
GCGCGCGCACCTCGGCCTGCTCCTCGATCACCCCGCCGCGCTCGCGTATGGCCCGCGCCAGCCCGGCCGTATAGCGGTCGGGCCGCAGGTGCGCATCGTCGGGAAAGTGGATCGCCCCCACCACGCCCTCGCGCAGCGCAGGCTCCTGGCGCAGATAGTCCGTACCGTCGATCACCGCCGTGCTGATGCCCAGCTCGTTCAACGGCCCGCACTCGGCCGCGTAGGCCTCGAAATTGCGCGCATCGCGGAACACGTAGTCCAGGCCGCTGGCGGTGAAGCGGCAATCCAGCCCGTAGCGCTCGATCCACCGCGCCAGGCGCAGGCGCGAATCGCGCAGGATCGCCGCCCGTGCACCGGCGCTGGCCAGCCAGTCACGCCGGTTGCAGCGGCGCGCGAACTGGAACAGCCAGCGCCACAGCTCCGGATCCAGCCTCGGCTTTAGGTACAGCGGCGCGGCCGGGCTGAGCATCCAGCGCAGCGCCCGCAGCGGCACGCCCGGCGCTGCCAGCGGCGGCGCGTGGCTGGGCGTGATCGTGCCGCAGTTGCCGTGCGAGGTGGCCCCGCCGATGCGCGCGGCCTCCAGCACGCGCACTCCCCGTCCGGCTTCCAGCAGCGAAAGCGCAGTGGCCAGGCCGATGGCGCCGCCACCGAGGATCAGGACATCGTCTTGGGGAGGATTCACCGGGCAATTGTAGGCGCGTGCCGCGGGTCAGGCCCGGATCGTTGCCGCGGAAAGCGAATGGGACATCCGCGTCCCGCACAAAGCCATAACCCGGACTTGGACGAAGGACATCGCAATCACGGGCAGCAACGCCAAAGCGCGCAAGGACGTCGCACCCCGGGCATCCGGGACGAGCGGCCCATGGACGTGCCGCAGCCGCGCGTGCGGACAGGACGTCCGTCCGAGCGGCGGACCGGATACCCGGGGTGCGGCGGCCCCGTCCGGAGCCAGCACCCCGCTCCGGCTCCCGCCGTTGCCGTTGCTGTCGCTCGAGCACGCCGCAGCCCGAAGTCCGGATGCACTGCGCCACCCGGACCACGGTCCGCAGGCTCAGACCGCCGCCGGCTCCCGCCGCAGCGGCTGCAGGCGCATGTACGTGGCCGAACGCCACAGCCACTCCATCGGCCCGAACCGGAAACGGGCCAACCACGCATGGCTGAAGAACACCTGCGCCACGAACAGCGCCAGCGCGAACACCGCGTGCCAGGCCCGTGGCATCTGCCCGAACCAGCCCAGCCCGTAGCCATAGAACACCAGCGTGCACACCACCGACTGCATCAGGTAGTTGGTCAGCGCCATCCGCCCGGCCGGCGCCAGCCATGCGGCCACGCCTGCCCCGGCGCGGCTGCCGAAGAACGCCACCAGCCAGCCCACGTAGCCCAGGCACATCAGGCCGCCGGCCAGCATCCCCAGCGACTGCGCCAGCGCGATCCCGATATCGAACCGGTCGATCGGGACCACCGGCGAAATCCAGTACGACAGCCCCATCGTGGCCACGCCGAGCGGCAGCAGTACCCAGCGCAGGAACGCATACAGCCGCGGGAACTGCGCCGGCGTGGTCATCGCCCCGCTGCGCACCAGCGCCCCGCCGATCAGGAACATGCCCAGCACCAGCGCACCGATGACCGGCAGGCCCGCCAGGCTGACCTGCACCTCGGCCGCACGCTGCGCCACCGCCTCGCCCCAGCTGCCGTGCCTGTACACCTCATGCGCGCGCGCCACGAGTTCGCCCAGCTGCGCGTACTCGGCCTCCATCGTCTGGCTGAGGCCGTCGGCCGACTGCGGCGACTGCGCCACCGCCCAGAACAGCAGCCCGAAGAGCAGGATCATGCCCGGCCCGGCCAGGAAGACGAGTACGCCGGGAATCGCCAGCCAGCGCGGCGGCGCCTGCCGCACCAGCAGCAGCGGCACCCCCAACAGTGCATAGCTGACCAGGATGTCGCCGGACCACACCAGCAGGCCGTGCGCCAGGCCGATGCACAGCAGCACTGCCATGCGCCGCAGGAAGGTCCACGCGAACGGCCGTCCCGCCGCGTCGGCGCGGCTGGACATTACCAGGAAGCCCATCCCGAACAGCAGCGAGAACAGGGTGAAGAACTTGCCCTGCACGAAGAAATAGACCAGCGCGTCGACCGCCCGGTCGATGCCGGACAGCTGCGGGTCCACGCCGGTACCGCTTGCCAGCACCGGCCCGTTGAAAGCCTCCATGTTCATCAGCAGGATGCCCAGCAGCGCGGTGCCGCGCAGTGCATCGAGCAGCAGGTTGCGCTCGCCCGGGGCGATCGGCTTCAGGTCCAGCTGGCTCACGGACAGCTCCATTCCATTGGGATCGAAGGGCGCCATCATCCCCGATCCGGCGCCCCCGCGGACCTGCCGGAGGTCCCTACGCCCACGCACGGACCCCGCAGGCGGCCCAGCGTCAAGCCTTGTTGGGCCCCTGCCCCCCCGGTACCCTGACCGCCGCATGTCCGGCTTCGTCCACCTCCACGTCCACACCGAGTTTTCGCTAGCGGACTCGACCATCCGCGTGCCCGCGAAACCGGACCAGGCGGATCCGGCCAAGGCCAAGCAGCCCAACCTGCTCAGCCGCGCCGTGGAACTGGGCTTCCCGGCCCTGGCGGTGACCGACCTCAACAACCTGTTCGCCCTGATCAAGTTCTACAAGGCGGCCGAGGCGGTGGGCATCAAGCCGGTGGCCGGTGCCGACCTGGTGGTCGCCAGCGCGCCGGGCGAGACCCCGTGGCGGATGACCGCGCTGGTGCGCGACCACGGCGGCTACCTCAACCTGTCACGGCTGCTGACCCGGGCCTGGATGGAAGGCCACCGCCTCGAGGGCGGCGTGGCCGTGCGCCCGGAATGGGTGCGCGAGTGCGGCCAGGGCCTGATCCTGCTGGCCGGCCGCGAGAGCCTGGCCGGACGCCTGGCGGCGGAGAACCGCCATGAACTGGCCCAGCAGCAGCTGGCCGACTGGCAGCGCGACTTCGACGGCAACCTCTGCCTGGAGCTGACCCGCACCGGGCGCGACGGCGAAGAGGCCTTCAACAGCTTCGCCCTGCACGTGGCCGGCACCCGCGGCCTGCCCGTGGTCGCCTCCAATGACGTGCGCTTCCTGGCGCGCTCGGGCTTCGACGCCCACGAGGCGCGCGTGTGCATCGCCTCCGGCCGCGTGCTGGACGATCCCAAGCGCCCGCGCGACTACAGCCCCGAGCAGTACCTGAAGTCGGCCGACGAGATGGCCGCACTGTTCGCCGACATTCCCGACGCGATCTCCAACACCGTCGAGCTGGCGCGCCGCTGCAACCTCGAGCTGACCCTGGGCAAGTACGCGCTGCCGGACTACCCGGTGCCGGACGACGAGACCCTGGACAGCTGGATCCGCAGCCAGGCCCACGCCGGCCTGGACGAGCGCCTGGAAAAGAATCCGCTGGCGCCGGGCAAGACCCGCCAGGACTACATCGACCGCCTGGATTTCGAGCTGGACACCATCATCAAGATGGGCTTCCCCGGCTACTTCCTGATCGTGGC
Organism: Pseudomonadota bacterium; assembly: GCA_023391775.1. Lineage (GTDB taxonomy): Bacteria > Pseudomonadota > Gammaproteobacteria > Xanthomonadales > Xanthomonadaceae > Pseudoxanthomonas. Next base: position 3,527 of record JAEWAG010000226.1, read on the forward strand.
CGACTTCATCCAGTGGGGTAAGAACCAGGGCATCCCGATCGGCCCGGGACGCGGCTCCGGTGCCGGCTCGCTGGCGGCCTGGGCGCTGAAGATCACCGACCTGGACCCGCTGCCGTACAACCTGCTGTTCGAGCGGTTCCTCAACCCCGAACGCGTGTCGATGCCCGACTTCGACATCGACTTCTGCATGGACCGGCGCGACGAGGTCATCGACTACGTCGCCCGCAAGTACGGGCGCGAGCGGGTCAGCCAGATCATCACCTACGGCACCATGGCCGCCAAGGCCGTGGTGCGCGACGCCGGCCGCGTGCTGGGCTTCCCCTACGGCTTCGTCGATGGCGTGGCCAAGCTGATCCCGAACATCCTGGGCATCTCGCTCAAGGATGCGATGGGCGAAGGCAAGGACAGCGAGATGGCCTCGGCCGAGCTGATCCAGCGCTACGGCAGCGAGGAGGATGTCCGCGACCTGATCAACCTGGCGCGCCAGCTCGAGGACCTGACCCGCAACGCCGGCAAGCACGCCGGCGGCGTGGTGATCGCGCCGGCGCCGCTGCACACCTTCTGCCCGCTGTTCGCCGAACACGACCACGAAGGCCTGGGCAAGAACCCCGTCACCCAGTTCGACAAGAACGACGTCGAGGAAGTGGGCCTGGTGAAGTTCGACTTCCTGGGCCTGCGCACGCTGACGATCATCGACTGGGCGGTGAAGGCGATCAACCGCCGCCACGAGCGCGCCGGCATCCCGCCGCTGGACATCGCCACGCTGCCGCTGGACGACGCGCCGACCTACAAGGACATCTTCGCCAACGGCAACACCGGCGCGGTGTTCCAGTTCGAATCCTCGGGCATGCGCCGCCTGCTGAAGGACGCGCGTCCGGACCGCTTCGAGGACCTGATCGCGCTGGTGTCGCTGTACCGCCCGGGCCCGATGGACCTGATCCCGGACTTCATCGAGCGCAAGCACGGCCGCGCCGAGGTGAAGTACCCGCATCCGCTGCTGGAGCCGGTGCTGGCGCCGACCTATGGCGTGGTGGTGTACCAGGAACAGGTGATGCAGACCGCGCAGATCCTGGGCGGCTATTCGCTGGGCGGCGCCGACCTGCTGCGCCGCGCGATGGGCAAGAAGAAGGTCGAGGAGATGGCGCGCGAACGCGCCAAGTTCGAGGCCGGCGCGCAGCAGACGCACGGCATCGAGCCGAAGGTGTCCGGGCCGATCTTCGACCTGCTGGAAAAGTTCGCCGGCTACGGCTTCAACAAGTCGCACGCCGCCGCCTATGCGCTGGTGTCGTACCAGACCGCATGGCTCAAGGCGCACCATCCGGCCGAGTTCATGGCCGCGGTGCTGTCGAGCGACATGGACAGCACCGACAAGGTCGTGGGCTTCCTCGCCGAGGCGCGCGCGCTCGGGCTGGAGGTGCTGCCGCCGGACGTGAACCACTCGACCTACATGTTCGAGGCGATCGACCCGCGCACGCTGCGCTACGGCCTGGGCGCGGTGAAGGGCGTCGGCCAGGGCGCCTGCGAGGCGATTGCCGAGGAGCGCGCACGCGGCGGCGCCTACGTCGATCTGCTGGATTTCTGCCGGCGCAACGAATCGGCGCGCCTCAACCGGCGCACGCTCGAAGCCCTTGTGAATGCGGGCGCGCTCGACGCGCTCGGCTGCAACCGCGCCTCGCTGATGCTGCAGCTGCCCGAGGTGCTGAAGGCCACCGACCAGCTCGCGCGCGAGCGCGAGGCCGGGCAGGCCTCGCTGTTCGGCGGCTTCGCGGAGCCTGCGGCGGCCGCGGCGCAGATCACCCTGCCGGAAGTGCCGGAATGGCCGCTGGCGCAGAAGCTGGCAGGCGAGCGCGACACGCTCGGGCATTACCTGAGCGGCCACCCGCTCGATCCCTACCGCAGCGAGCTCAAGGCGCTGGTCGGCACCGACCTCGGCCAGCTGGATGCGCTGTGGGAATCGGGCAGCTCCGCGCGCAAGGGCGGCAACGGCAATGGCGAAGGCGGCCGTGGCGGCTGGCGCCAGGAGGTCACCGCGATCGTCGCCGGCCAGGTCACCGGCATCCGCAAGCGCGGCGAGAGCCAGGCCTTCGGGGTGCTGGAGGACGGCCGCGGACGCCTCGAGTGCGCCTTCTTCTCCGAGGCCTGGATGGAGCATGCGCCGCTGCTGCCCACGGGCCGCATCGTGATCGTCGAGGGCGGCC
>JAEWAG010000231.1 GCA_023391775.1 Pseudomonadota bacterium
AGATCCTGGCGCTGGCGGCGATGCTGGAGGACATGCCGCGGCACCTGTCCCAGCACGTGGGCGGCTTCGTGATCGCCGATGCACCGCTTTCGACGGTGGTGCCGGTGGAGAACGCGGCCATGGCCGACCGCACCATCATCCAGTGGGACAAGGACGACCTGGAGACCATGGGCATGCTCAAGGTCGACTGCCTGGCGCTGGGCATGCTCACCTGCATCCGCAAGGCCTTCGACCTGGTCCGGGACTACCGTGGCGTGCACCTGGACATGGCGACCCTGCCGCGCGACGACAAACCCACCTTCGACATGCTGCAGGCGGCCGACAGCGTTGGCGTGTTCCAGGTCGAGTCGCGCGCGCAGATGGCGATGCTGGCGCGGCTCAAGCCGGCGAAGTTCTACGACCTGGTGGTGCAGGTGGCGATCGTGCGGCCCGGTCCGATCCAGGGCGGCATGGTCCATCCCTACCTGCGCCGGCGCATGGGCAAGGAGCCGGTGGGCTATCCCTCCGAGGGCGTGCGCGAGATCCTCGGCGCCACCCTGGGCATTCCGCTGTTCCAGGAGCAGGTGATGGAGCTGGTGATCCATGCCGGCTACACCCCGGAAGAAGCGGACCACCTGCGCCGTTCGATGGCGGCCTGGCGCCGCGGTGGCGACATGGAGCCGCACCGGCTGCGCATCCGGCAGCTGATGGAGAAGAAGAACTACAGCGGCGAGTTCATCGACCAGCTGTTCGAGCAGATCAAGGGTTTCGGCTCCTACGGCTTCCCGCAGAGCCATGCGGCCTCCTTCGCCAAGCTGGTCTACGTCAGCGCCTGGCTCAAGCGCCACGAGCCGGCGGCCTTCGCCTGCGCCCTGCTCAATTCGCAACCGATGGGCTTCTACTCGCCCAGCCAGATCGTGCAGGACGCGCGCCGTGGACGCGGTGGCCGCGCCAGCGTGCAGGTGCGGCCGGTGGACATCACCTGCAGCACCTGGGACTGCACCCTGGAGCCGGACGGGCAGGGCAGGCAGCCGGCGATCCGCCTGGGCCTGCGCCTGGTGGCGGGGCTGTCGGAAAAGGTGGCGCAGGCCATCGTCGAGGCGCGCCGCTGGCGGGTTTTCAGCGACGTGGCCGACCTGTGCCGTCGCGCCGGGCTGGATGCGAAGGCGCGCCAGGCGCTGGCCGAGGCCGGCGCACTGGACGGCCTGGCCGGGCATCGCAATGCCGCACGCTGGGCGGTGGCCGGGATCGAGCCGCATCGCCCGCTGCTCGATGGCAGCCCGGAGGAGGCGCCGGTCGAACTGCCGGCGCCGCGCGTGGGCGAGGAACTGCTGGCCGACTACCGCAGCACCGGGCTGAGCCTGCGTGCGCATCCGATGGCGCTGCTGCGCGCGCAGATGGTGCAGCGGCGCATCCTCGGCGTGCGCGAGCTGCAGCAGCGCCGGCACGGCAGCGGCGTGCACGTGGCCGGGCTGGTCACCCAGCGCCAGAGGCCGGCCACGGCCAAGGGCACGATCTTCATCACCCTGGAGGACGAGCACGGCATGGTCAACGTGATCGTCTGGCCGGACCTGGCCGTGCGCCAGCGCAAGCCGATGCTGCAGTCGCGGCTGATGGGCGTGCGCGGGCGCTGGGAGCGGGTGGACGGGGTCGAGCATCTGATCGCCGCCCACCTCGAGGACCTGAGCCACCTGCTGGGCGCGATGCAGGTCGAGTCGCGCGACTTCCACTGACACAGGCAGGCGCGCGCCGCGCGATGCCGAGGAGACCCGATGGACCTGTTCGACAACGGACCGCAGACCCTGGTGGAAGACGCCGAGGGCGGCATCCGCTACTGGCCGGACTTCGTGCCCCCGGCAATGGCGCAGGCGTGGTTCAACGCACTGCGCGAGGGCTGCCAGTGGCAGGCGGCACGCCGGCCGATGTACGACCGCGTGGTCGACGTGCCACGCCTGATGGCCTGGTTCGCGCTGCACGAGGCGCCGGCGGGCCTGCCCCTGGGCCAGATGCTCGAACATGTGCAGGCGCGCGCGCCCGGGCCGTACACCAGCGTCGGCCTGAACCTGTATCGCGACGGCAACGACAGCGTGGCCATGCACAACGACAAGCTGCACCAGCTGGTCCCGGGGCAGCCGCTGGCCCTGGTCTCGCTGGGCAGCGCCAGGCGCATGAACATCCGCGCCAAGGCCGGCGGTCGCGCGCTGGGCATCGACCTGGAGCCGGGCAGTCTGCTGGTGATGAGCCATGCCAGCCAGACCACCCACGAGCATGGCATCCCCAAGACCGCCCGGCCGGTGGCGCCGCGCATGAGCGCCGTGTTCCGCGCCCGCCCTGGCGTGGCACCACCGCAACCGGGCTACGGCGCGTGAGCCGTCGCGCACGCGAACCGGCCGCCGCCTACCTGCCCATGGCCCACTCCGGCCCGCCCGTGCCCATCGACGGGCGCAGCTTCGCCTATGTGTTTCCCTGCGCGTGGGAGGACCATTGCAAGATCGGCTTCTCCTCCGATCCGCTGGCGCGCATCGCCTCGCTGCACCGCCGCTGGTTCGAATTTTTCGACCTGGAGGGCGGAGCGCTGGTGGAGGCCGAATCGGTCCGCGACGCGCGCGACCTGGAGCTGGAACTGCGTGCCGGCCTCGGCGAGTGGAACGCGCCGGCGCCGTTGGCCGTGCAGGTGCCGGCAGGCGGGCACACCGAGTGGTTCCGCGGTGCCTCGGCGCTGCTGGCCGCACGCATCGACGACCTGGCCGCGCGCGGCTACCGCGTGCATCCGCTGCATGGCTGGCTGCGCGCGGCGCTGGAACGGCGTGCGGACAACCTGCACGAGTGGACGCTGGCACAGCTGTCGGTGGATGAGCTGGACGGCCTGTGTCCGCCCGGCCCGGCGGCGCAGCATGTGCGCGACGCGCTCGACGCCTGCGAGGCGCTGGGTATCGCCCTGCAGCCGCGGCTGCCACTGGCGGTATGGGGCTGGTACACCGGCGGGAAGTGAGGCGGGCGGCCCGCTCTGCGAACGGACAGCCACCCGCTTGCGCAGCCGCGGCGAGCGCGGCGTGCAGGTGCCGCGTACCCGGTCTGCTTTTCGTGCCCTGACATGGCCGTCGCTGCCGCGGGTTGCACCCGCATTGCATTGCAGGACTTCCGGTGCACGGCCTTTTCACTTTTCCGCTGCTACACCGGCCGCGTCCATCGAGCGGAGATGCACCATGCCGGAGAAGAAGACACGCCAGGCCGCGGCGCGCGACAAGCGCGAGGGCAAATCCGCCAGCACCCAGGCGGGCGAATACGTAAAGGAGGAGATCGAGCACGTCCGCCAGGGCAAGCACGGTGCCAAGAGCACCAAGCAGGCGATCGCCATCGGTATGTCCAAGGCACGCCGTGACGGCGTGGACGCCAAGCCGTCGAAGACGGCGTCCAAGGCGACGAAGAAGAAGGCGGCACAGGACAGCAAGGCGGCGAAGAAGACCGCTACCCGGAAGTCCACGGCGAAAAAGGCGCCCGCGAAGAAGGCGGCGTCGAAGAACGCGGCGTCGAAGAAGAGCGCATCCGGGAAGACCGCGGCCCGGAAGTCGCCGGCCAGGAAGTCCAGCGCGAAGAAGGCGCCAGCGAAGAAGGCGCCAGCGAAGAAGGCCACGGCGAAGAAGACCTCGGCCACCCGTTCGGCCGCTGCGAAGAAGGCACTGAAGACCGCCAGCCGTGGTACCACCGCCACCAAGGTGGCCGGCAAGAAGGCACTCTCCGCCCAGGGCCGCAAGGCGGCGGCCAAGCGCACCGCCTCCAGCCGCTCGGCCTCGGCCAGGAAGGCGGCCAGGACCAAGGGGCCCGCGGTGCGCAAGG
>JAEWAG010000309.1 GCA_023391775.1 Pseudomonadota bacterium
GTAATGCGGCGGCGGCGTCTCGGCGCGTGGGCGGTGCCTGGCCGCCGTTTCCTCCGGCAGGGGCACAGGTTCTCGTGCGGCCATCAATGGCTCCCCGGTTGGGCCTGCATTATGTGACCAACCACGCCGTTGCGGACAAGCCTTGGCAGCGCGCGCGGCTCACTGCGGCGCCAGCAGGCGACGCACTCCCCGTGCCAGCGTGCGCCAGACCCACCACACCAGCGCCGCGCCCAGCAGGCTTGCGCCAACCACCACCAGCAGCGCCAGCCACGGATAGGCAAGCGCCAGACCCAGCCCGCCGACCACGAGCACATCCTCGGCCGCGGAGGCGGTCCAGTTGCTGGCCGGCTCAGGTGAAGTGTTCAGCAATGCGCGCGTACCGGTCTTCAGTGCATGGCTGGCCAGGGCCGCGCCGGCGCCGGCGGCCAATGCGCCACCGGCCAGTTCGCCGTCCGGCGACAGGGCCGCCGCGGCGAGGAAGGCGCCGGCCGGAATCCGCGCCACGGTCTGCAACAGGTCCCAGGCCGAGTCCACTCCGGGAATCTTGTCGGCGAAGAATTCGGCCACGGCCAGGGCGCCGGCGGTGCCCAGCACCCACCAGGACTGGGTCGGCTCCAGCGCCGTTGGCAGGTCCACCCAGCCGAGCAGGCCGGCGATACCCACGCCGAACACGGTGAGGTAGGCACGGATACCGGCCATCCAGGCCAGCAGGATGCCGATCACGAACACGTGTGCGTCGGTCATGGTCTCCTCGCTCGGGCCGCAGTTGGCAGGACGGCTGCCGGTCATGCCGTTCGCGCCGGGGCGGTTACACTGCCCGGCCGTCCGCCGCAGTATAGGCAGAAATGCCAGACCGCCCGCGATGACCGAACCTGCGCCCCGTTTCCGAATCGTCCCGCGTCGTCGCGGATCCGACCGCGCCCTGCGCATCGGCCTGGCCGTGGCCTGGCTGCTGAGCCTGCTGCTGGTGGCCCTGGTCGCCACCCGCCTGGCGGCCCCGGGCCTGGACCACGTGCGCGACAACGCGCGCCAGGCGCAGCGCGAGGTCGAGCAGCGCCAGCGCCAGATCGACGAGCTGAGCCAGCGGGTGGTCACCCTGGAGCGGTCGGACCAGATCAGCCGCGCCGCCAACACCGAGCTGCAGGCCTCGCTGGCCGAGCGCGACGAGGAGATCTCCGCGCTGCGCGCCGACGTGGCCTTCTACGAGCGGCTGGTCGGCTCGACCAGCCAGCGCAAGGGCCTGAGCGTGCACTCGATCGAGTTCACGCCCGAGGAGGCCGGCACCTGGCGCTACCGCGCGGTGCTGACCCAGAACCTCAACCGCGGCGCGATCAGCCAGGGGCAGATGCGGATCACCGTCGAGGGCGTGCGCGACGGCAAGCTGGCCAGCATCGGCTGGGACGACCTGCTGCAGCGCAAGGCGGCCGAGGGGCAGCCGTATTCCTTCCGCTATTTCCAGGAACTGGACGGCAGCGTGATGCTGCCCAAGGATTTCACACCGCAACGTGTGCGAGTCTTGCTGCGCGGCAACGGGGGCAATGCCGAACAGACTTTCGACTGGAAGACCGCCGGTAGCGGGGGAGGCAGGTGAACGTGTTCAAGTCCAAATCCAGCCAACGCAATGGCTACACCATCGACACCCTGATCGGCCCGGACGTGGTGGTCCGGGGCGACCTCGAGTTCAGCGGCGGCTTGTACGTGGAAGGCCGCGTGGAAGGGGAGCTGCGTGCCGCGCCGGGCAAGCCGGCCAGCCTGGTGCTGGCCGAGAACGGAAGCGTGCACGGGCAGATCCATGCGCCGGTGGTGGTGATCAACGGCTGCGTGACCGGCGACGTGCATGCCTCCGAGCGGGTGGAGCTGGCCTCCAAGGCCCGGGTCGAGGGTGACGTGCACTACGCGGTGGTGGAGATGAGCGCCGGTGCCCAGATCACCGGACGCCTGGTGCACGCTCCGCCGCAGGCGCAGCGCGCGCTGCCGGCGCCGGAAGGCAGCCCCAAGGGCAAGGGCGCGGACACCCGCGCGGGCAAGGCCGGCATGGCGGCCGCCGAGGCTTGAACCGGGCGCTGCGCGCCCCCATTCTGGGCGCATGATTCCGCTTCCCACCGTTCCCAGCTACCAGCAGCTGGACCAGCCGCTGCGCTTCAGCAGCGCCGCCGCCGCCAAGGTCCGCGAGCTGATCTCCGAAGAAGGCAACGCGGAGCTGAAGCTGCGCGTGTACATCCAGGGCGGCGGCTGCTCCGGTTTCCAGTACGGCTTCGAGTTCGACGAGAACCAGGCCGAGGACGACATGGCCGTGGCCACCGACGGGGTCACCCTGCTGGTGGACCCGCTGAGCCTGCAGTACCTGATGGGGGCCGAGGTCGATTACAGCGAAGGGCTCAGCGGCGCGCAGTTCGTGATCCGCAACCCCAACGCCAAGACCACCTGCGGCTGCGGCAGCAGCTTCACCGTCTGAGTCGCGGGCGGGCAGGCTGGTGGCCATGACCATCGCTGCCGACACGCCGCTGGCCGGGTACGCCTTCGGCGACGCCGGCCTGGACCGTGCCGATGCCCTGCGCGGCGACGCCGCCGCGCTGCAGCGCCTGTGGCCCGGAGCCCGGGTGCTGCTGCTGGATGC
>JAEWAG010000304.1 GCA_023391775.1 Pseudomonadota bacterium
CGGTTCAATTCCGACCCAGGCCTCCATCGGTACCGGCGAAAAGAAAATGCGGGAATAGCTCAGTTGGTAGAGCGCAACCTTGCCAAGGTTGAGGTCGCGAGTTCGAGTCTCGTTTCCCGCTCCAATCCGCCAGCTTCCACCACGTGGAGCAGGCAGCCAAAGCCCCGGATCTCCGGGGCTTTGTCGTTTCCGGCCCCGTGCCGCCGGGAATCAGGTCCCCGGCGCGGGTCCGGTCGAGTGGCGGATCTGCAGCTGGTAGGGGACCCGGGTCATCTGCGCCGGGCCATGGCCCTCGATCGCGGTGATCAGCTGCTGGGCGGCAATCCGGCCCATTTCGCGGCTGGGCTGGCGCACGGTGGTCAGGCTGGGCCAGACCTGGCGCGACATCGGCGTATCGTCGAAGCCGAAGACCGACAGCTGCGCCGGCACCACCAGTCCCCGCGCCGAGGCTTCGTACAGCACGCCGCAGGCGGTGTCGTCGTTGGCGGCGAAGATCGCGGTCGGCGGATCGTCCATGTCCAGCAGCTGGCGCGCGCCGGCGATGCCCGATTCGAACGAGAACTCGCCTTCCACCACCAGGTCCGGATCCGGCTCGATCCCGGCCTGGCGCAGGCCGTCGAGGTAGCCGGCCAGGCGCCATGCGCGGCCGCCGTGGCGACGGTGGCCGGTGATGTGGCCGATGCGCCGGTGCCCCAGGGCGATTGCGTGGGCCATCATGTCGACCACTGCAGCGCGCTCGTCCAGGCAGGCACCGATGCCGGTGTTGTCGCGCTTGGCCGAGATGGTGGCGTAGCGGACGTCCAGCTCGCGCAGGCGCTTGAGCAGGATCGCGTCGTCGGTCAGTGGCGGGGTGAGGATCAGGCCGTCGGGCCGGTACTGGCTGATCAGCGTTTCCACCGATTCGACGTGGCCGCGCTGGTCGATCGCCACCGGCCGCAGGGTGAGCCCGTAGTGCGACTGCTCGCACGCGGCCAGCACGCCTTCGATCACTTCCATGATGTAGCTGGCCGACGGGTTGTCGTACAGCAGCGAGACCAGGTACGAGCGGCGACCGGCGAGGCTGCGCGCGGAGGTGTTGGGCCGGTACTTGAGCTGGCGCGCCGCCTCCTCCACGCGCATGCGGGTTTCCTCGCGCACGTTCGGTTCGCGGTTGAACACCCGCGATACCGTCTTCATGGAAACGCCCGCGGCGGCGGCGACGTCCTCGATCCTGGCGCGCACTGCTTCTCCCGGACCCGCGTCGGTGGCGGGTTCGCGCGCATTCTAGCGAGCCGGCAGCGCCGGCGCCCGCGCCGGTGGCACAATGCGCAGCGCCGGCCCAGCGCCGGAAACCTCCCGCCCGGGTGGTGAAACAGGTAGACACTGGAGACTTAAAATCTTCCGGCCGCAAGGCCATGCGGGTTCGAGTCCCGCCCCGGGCACCACGACGACATCGGAGTTCCATGCAGGCCCATCGCGAGGTACCGCTGCCCCCGCAGGACGCGCGCATCGCGGTCATCGGCCTGGGCTATGTCGGGCTGCCACTGGCGGTGGCGTTCGGCGCCCGCCGCCAGGTGCTCGGCTTCGACGTCGATGCCGCACGCGTGCGCGAACTGCAGGCCGGCCACGACCGCACGCGCGAACTGGAGCCGGGCGAGCTGGCAACCGCGACGGGACTGGAGCTGTCCTCGGATCCGGCGCAACTGGCCGGCTGCGCGATCTATATCGTCGCCGTACCCACGCCGATCGACGTGCTGCACGAGCCGGACCTGGAACCGCTGCGCCAGGCCAGCCGGCTGGTCGCCGCGGCGCTGCGTCCGGGCGACCTGGTGGTGTACGAGTCCACGGTCTATCCCGGCACCACCGAAGAAATCTGCGTGCCGATCCTGGAGGCCGGGTCGGGCCTGCGTTTCAACGTCGACTTCAGCTGTGGCTACAGCCCGGAGCGGGTCAGTCCCGGCGACCGCCAGCGCCGGCTCGCAGACATCCGCAAGATCACCTCCGGCTCGCACCCGGCCGCCGCCGCCGCCGTGGATGCGCTGTACCGCTCGATCATCACTGCCGGCACCTGGCCGGCGCCCTCGATCCGCGTGGCCGAGGCGGCCAAAGTGGTGGAGAACATCCAGCGCGACGTCAACATCGCCCTGGTCAACGAGCTGGCCCTGGTGTTCGACCGCCTGGGCATCGATACCGGCGACGTGCTGGAAGCCGCCGGCACCAAGTGGAACTTCCTGCCATTCCGCCCCGGCCTGGTCGGCGGCCACTGCATCGGGGTGGATCCGTATTACCTGCTGCACAAGGCGCACACCGCCGGCGTGCATCCGGAACTGATCCACACCGCGCGCGAGGTCAACGAGCGGGTCGTGGGGCACGTGGTGGACAAACTGCTGGGCATGCTGCGCGAGCGCGGCCTGGGCGCGGCAGGGGCGCGGGTCCTGGTGCTGGGCGTGACCTTCAAGGAGGACTGCCCGGACCTGCGCAACAGCCGCGCGCTGGACCTGGTGCGCGACCTGTCCGCAGCGGGCCTGCAGGTAGACGCGCTGGACCCGTGGGCCGACCCGGCCGAGTCGGCCGCGCTGGGTGTGCC
>JAEWAG010000360.1 GCA_023391775.1 Pseudomonadota bacterium
GCTGGTGCCCGGCCGGGTCGCCGAATACATCGGCCGTCATGGCCTGTACGGCGCCACCGGGGTGGAAGCGCCGTGACGGGTGGCCGGGCCTGCGGCCGGTATAATCCCGCCCAGCGCCGGCCCGCCCGGCACTCCCCCTGACAGACACAGAGCTCTCCTTGAACAACCAGGCCCACGTCATCAAGCCCCGGCTGCCCGAGCCGCCCCCTTCGCCCGAACAGCTGCTGGCCGCCGTGCGAGCCGCGGTGGAGGAGATCAAGGCCAAGGACGTGGTCGAGATCGACGTGCGCGGCAAGACCAGCGTCGCCGACCACCTGGTGATCGCCTCGGGCACCTCCACCCGCCACGTGAAGTCCATCGCCGACGAAGTGGTGCGCTTCGCCAAGGGCCTGGGTGCGCAGCCGCTGGGCGTGGAAGGCGAGCGCGAGGCCGAGTGGGTGCTGGTGGACCTGGGCGACGTTATCGTCCACGTGATGCTGCCGCGCGTGCGCGAGTTCTATGCGCTGGAGCGCCTGTGGTCGGTCGGCGACCAGCCGCGCGACGCGGACGGCGACCTGGACCAGGCCGGCTGAGCTGCGCGGGCCTTCGCGGCCCGCCGCCATCGGATGCAAGTGGATGCCGCGCCATGTGCGCGGCATTTTCGTTATGCGTTGTCGCGTCCATGGCGATGGCCGCGCAATGCCGGGTGATCGTGGCCCGGTGCAGGGCGCAGCACCAAGCGTGCCCATGACAATCGACAGCGCGAAGGTGACGCCGGGAGGTGGCGCCGGGAGGTGGCGCCGGGGCGGCGCGTATCATGTGCCCATGAAGGCACGACTGATCGCGACCGGTGAACGCGCGCCGGCCTGGGTGGCCGAAGGCTTCGGCGAGTACCGCAAGCGGCTCTCGCACTGGCTGCCGCTGGAATTGGTGGAAGTGGAGCCCGGTCTGCGCGGCAAGGGTCGTGACCCGCAGCGGGCGATCGAGGAGGAAGGCCGCCGGGTGCTGGCGGCCCTGCCCAAGAACGCGCACGTGGTGGCACTGGATGTGCCGGGCAGGCAATGGTCCTCCGAGCAGCTGGCCGCGCGCATGGAGCACTGGCGCCAGCAGGGCCGCGACCTGGCCTTCCTGATCGGCGGGCCCGAGGGCCACGCACCCGAGGTCAAGGCCATCGCCAACGAATCATGGTCGCTGGGACCGCTGACCCTGCCGCACATGCTGGTGCGGCTGGTCCTGGCCGAGCAGCTCTACCGCGCCTCGGCCATGCTGGCCAACCATCCCTACCACCGCGCCTAAGGCGCCTGCGGGAGCTGCGCCATGTGCGCCCACGGCACCCGCCAGACCGTCATGCCCCGGCTGCGCTTCACCTTCGCAACCGGACTCCAGACGCCGGCCTGACCGATGACCCTGCCTGTCGCATGCGGTACGCATCGCCAGTGCAGACCGCGGTACCGGGGGTAGAACGCGTCTTCGCCGCACCCCACGTGTACCACGGGGTACACGCAGGGGCCGGGATTGCCGATGTGCCGGCAACGCCGCCGGCACATCGCGTCACTGCAGGCTGAAGCTGATCGGGACCAGTCCCCACGCCTGCACGGCGCGGCCATCCCGCATCGCCGGCTCGAAGCGCCAGTGCTGCTGCACCTGGCGCAGGGCCTGGCGGTCCAGCGAGCGGTGGCCGCTGCTGCGCTCGATGTCGACCTCGAGTGGGCGGCCGTCCACGTCGACCAGCACGCGCAGCAGCACGGTGCCTTCGGCGCCGCTGCGCAAGGCATCACGGGGATATGTCGGCGGCGGAGCGAGCCGGTGGCGCAGCTGCGCGGCCGCCATCGGGCTGCTGTGCGGCGCGATGTCCGCCAGACCCGGCCCGGCGTCGGGCACGCTTTCGATGGTTTCGGCCGGCAGGTAACCCTGGTCGGCCAGTGCCGGCTGGGGAGCCGGAGCCACTGGGGCGGCCATGGCCGGTCGTGCAGGAGCGGGTGCGAGGCGGGCAGGTGCAACCGGCTGCGGTGGCAGGGGCGGAGTCGGCGGCACCTGGCGGACCTGCCAGCGCTGCTCCGGCCGCGGGCGGTCGTCGCCGAGGTCGGGGCGGGTCAAGGGCAGCAGCAGGACCAGCAGGGCCAGGCAGTGCAGGGCGATGGCGAAGCTGGTGGCGAGGACGCGCTGGAAATCCAGGCGGCGGGAAGCACCGGACGGCAACGTACGAACCATGGTCCACCTCCACTGTGCGTGTGTCGGAGTTGAAAACGCATGGTCACGGGGGTCGGGGTTACGACCGCGGTGGCCGGCTCCACACTGCGCTTGCTGGCCGGCTTCTTCAAGCGTCCGGTGGCCCTCTTCGACCAAGGTATGACGGGGGCTGGGGACTGGGGCGGGTCGTAAGCCGCGAAGGTGCCCGGGACAGCTCACAGCTCACAGCTACAGCAACAGCAACAGCAACACCAACAGCGTGAGCGTGGCGGGCTTCGGTGGGAGCCGCGACGCAGCGGGTGTGTTCTGGCCGCTCGGGCGCACGTCCCTGTGCGACCTCGCTACCGCGGCACATCCATGTGCCGCTGCCAGGACACACCCGCTGCATCGCGTCTTCGGGAGCTTTGAGGCCGTGGCTTCGTTTGCAAGGTGGTTCCAGCCCCTCGGAGGGCCCGGGCATCCGGTTGGATGCGAAGCACGGCGCGGGTGCACGTTCTCGCAGGGGACGGAGGTGGCAATCCGGAGCCCGGATGCGCCGTTGCTTTGCCGGGGCCTACAGCCAGGGAACCGCAACGCCAGTCCGTTCGGCTCCGGCGGGAGTCGCGACGCAGCGGCTGTGTCCTGGCCGCTCGGTGCACGCC
>JAEWAG010000365.1 GCA_023391775.1 Pseudomonadota bacterium
GGGGGGGGGGGGCGCGGGCGCGCCCGCCCCCCCCCCCGGAAGGCAGCTACACCACGCGCCTGTTCGAGTCCGGCGTGCGCCGCATCGCCCAGAAGGTAGGCGAGGAGGGCGTGGAGACCGCACTGGCCGGCGTGGCCCAGAACGACACCCAGCTGCTGGGCGAGGTGGCGGACCTGATCTACCACGTGACCGTCCTGCTGCACGCGCGCCGGCTTTCGCTGACCGACGCGGTGGCGGTCCTGGAGGACCGGCACGCCACGCGCGCCGGCGGCTGAAGGCACCGCGACGCAGCCGCGGCCATGCGCGTGGTTGGCCCGCTGGCCTAGAATCCTGTTTTTCGACGGAATCACGGCTATGTCCAAGCCTCGCATCCTGGCCTGGCTGCTGGCCGGCGCCGCTGCGTCCTGGTGCGGCTTCGCCCAGGCCCAGCCCGCGGTGCCGGTCACCGGCGTGGTCTACCTGGAACAGGATGGCGCGCCCGGGCGCGGCGGCAGCGACTCGGGACTGCCCGGGGTGCTGGTTTCCGATGGCGTGCAGCTGGTGCGTACCGATGCCGGCGGCCGCTACCGGCTGCAGGCGCGGCCCGGTGCGGCCGTGTTCGTGGTCAAGCCTGCGGGTTACCGCTTCCTGCCGGCAGGCGATGGCCTGCCCGCGTTCTGGACGCGCGTAGCGGCCGGGCGCGCAGGCGTTGCCGCCGATTTCGCACTGGCCAAGGGCGACGGGCCGACCAGCCGTTTCGACGCGCTGGTATTCACCGACACCCAGGTCAAGAACGAACGCGACATCGGCCATTACCGGGCCATGGTGGAGCGACTCGGCCGTCCCGAAGCGGTGCTGGGCGTGACCCTCGGCGACCTGGTCGACGACCGCACCGACCTGTATCCGGCGCTCAATGCCGTCACCGTGCAATTGGGCGTGCCCTGGTTCCATGTGCCCGGCAACCACGATCTGGACCTGGATGCCACTTCCGACGCCGGCTCGCTGGGCGACTGGAGCCGCATATTCGGTCCGGACACCTATGCGGTGGAGGAGGGCGGCGCCGCGTTCGTGTTGCTGGACAATGTCGTGGTGACGCCCGGTGAGGGGGCCGGATACGTGGGCGGGCTGCGCGAAGACCAGTTCCGCTTCATCGAGCGCTACCTGGCCACGCTGCCGCGCGAGCGCCTGCTGGTGCTGGGCATGCACATCCCGCTGTTCGACCGCGGTGCCCGCGGTGCCTTCCGTGCCGCCGACCGCGAGCGGCTGTTCGCCCTGCTGCAGGACCGGCCGCGGGTGCTGGTGCTCAGCGGCCACAGCCACACCCAGCACCACTACTGGCACGGCGAGGCTGACGGCTGGCGTGGCGTTACGCCCCTGCACGAGTACAACGTCGGCGCGATCTGCGGTGCGTTCTGGTCCGGTGCAGCCGATGCGGACGGCTTGCCCGACGCGACCATGAGCGACGGCACGCCCATCGGCCATGCCCGGCTGTCGGTGGAGGCCGATGGCGGCTACGCCCTGGCCTGGCGCCCGCTGCGCGCCGACGGTCGCGATCCGGCGTTCACCGCCGCGATGGCCCTGCACGCGCCGAAGGTGCTGCGTCGTGGGGCCTATCCGGCGTGGGGGGTGTTCGCCAATGTGTTCATGGGCGATGCCGATACCCGGGTGGAATACCGCATCGACGGCGGCGCGTGGAAGCCGATGCGCCGGGTCGAACGCGCGGATCCGCGCCTGCTGCTGGAGAACGTGGCCGACGACCTTTCACCGAGCCTGCGTGGCTACGACCGCTCGCCGGAGGCCACCGCGTCGAGCCATCTGTGGCGCGGTGCGCTGGACACCAGGCTGGAGGCCGGCACGCACCGGGTCGAGGTGCGGGCGTTCGATCGCTGGCAGGGGGAGGTGGTGGCGGCGACCACCTATGCGCTGGAGGATGCGCAGCCCTGATCCGCAGCGCTCGCGGATGGCGGCGGCGCCAGCCGCCCGCCATTGCCGGGTCTGATGGCAAGGCCGCTGCGCCGATTGTTGCCGTCGCGCTTGCGGTTGCTTTTGTTTTTGCTGTTGCTCCTTCCGCCCGTTATGGCGAGCCGAGCATCGGAGTGCCGGCGGGGGCGTAGAGGCCCGCATCGCCGCTGCGATGCCCGGTTCTCTCCAAGGGGAGGGGGAAGCACCAGCAACGGTAATAGCAGCCGCCGGAGCAACAGCAGCAGCCGGAGCAACAGCAAAGGCCGGGGGCAGTGGCCGCCGCCGGGACGTCGCCTCAACGGGGCAGCGCGATCTCCTGGAAACCCGTCACACGGGAATGCCCATGCGCCGCCTCCTCCAGCCGCGGATGCGCATAGTCCTCCGGGCGGTCGACCAGCACCGTGTGCATGCCGGCCGAGCGTGCAGCGTCCAGTTCCTCGACCACGTCGGACAGGAACAGCACCTGGTTCGGCGGCAGGCCGATCGCATCGGCGATGCGCATGTAGCTCTCCGGCTCGCGCTTGCCACCGGTCTCGGTGTCGAACCAGCCCGAGAACAGGCCGGTCAGGTCGCCGGCGTCGCTGTGGCCGAAGAAGAGCTTCTGTGCCGGCACCGAGCCGGAGGAATACACGTACAGCGGGAGCTCCAGGTCATGCCAGCGCTGCAGCGCCAGGGCCGCGTCCGGATAGATCGGCGCGGTGAAGTCGGCCTGCCGGTAGCCGGCCTCCCACACCATGCCCTGCAGTGCCTTGAGCGCGGTGTGCTTGCGGTCCTGGTCGATCCAGCCCTGCAGCGTTTCCACGATCATCTCGTCCTGGCACAGCCCGCCGGCTTCCACCGCCACCGCGTCCAGCCACCGCCTGACCTCCGGATTCCCGCCATGCTCGCGCACGAAGCCCGGCAGGGCGCGGCGCGCGTAGGGGAACAGCACGTCCCGCACGAACGAGATGCTGCTGGTGGTGCCTTCGATGGCGGTTAGGAGGGCGCGGGTCATGGGTGGTCCTTGAAACGGAGCGCCCCTCGCGGGCGAGGGGCGGGTGTGGCGTGGTGCGGGTCAGCTGGCCTGGGGCTCGTAGCGCGGGAAGCGCTGGGCGATGTCCGTACCGGTGAAGTGGCCGACCCAGCCATCGGGCTCGGTGAAGAAGCGGATGGCGACGAAGCTCGGCTCCGGTCCCATGTCGAACCAGTGGCGGGTGCCGTCCGGCACCGCGATCAGGTCGTCCTAGACGCACTCGATCTCGTACACCTTCTCGTCCACGTGCAGGGTGAACAGGCCCGAGCCGGCGACGAAGAAACGCACCTCGTCCTCCTTGTGGAAGTGCTCGTCCAGGAACTTCCTGCGCATCTCCTCGCGGTTCGGATTGTCCGGCGCGATGCTGACCACGTCCACGGTCTTGAAGCCGCGCGCGGCCACCAGGCGGTCGATGTCGGCGCGGTAGGCCTCGATCACGTCCTCCGGGCTGGCCCCGGGGGTGATCGGCCTGGCCGCGTGCCAGCGCTCGAAGGTCACGCCGATGCGGGCCAGCTCGTTGGCGATGGCGTTGCCGTCGGTGCTGTCGAACAGGGGCTGCTCGGGGCGGTTCTCGTCGTAGATGCGCAGTCGGCTCATGGGGTCACCTGGGGCGGAAAGCCGCGGGAAAGTCGCGTTGACCGGAAAGATTACCAGCTGCCCGGCAGCACGGCTGATCACCGCGCGTCCGGGTGCGGCCAGCATCTGGAATAAGGCTCAGGCGCCGAGCCGGCGCAGCTCGAGCTCGCAGCCGAGCAGGAACTCGAACGCCTCCAGGTGGCGGCGTGCCTCGGCCATGGTCCGGCCCCAGGCGTACAGGCCGTGGCCATCGATCAGGTAGCCCCACATCGGCTGCCGGTCCAGCAGCGCGTCCACCTGCGCGGCCAGCACGGTCATGTCCTGGGTGTTGGCGAACACCGGCACCTCGATCGCGGCCTCGTGCGTGCTGTTGCCTTCGAAGGCCTTCAGCAGCTCGTAACCTTCCAGGCGCACGTGGCCCTGCCGCGCGTACAGGCGCGAGGCCACGGTCTGGGTGGGCGAATGGGTGTGCAGCACGCAGCCGACCTCGGGGAAGCGGCGGTACAGCCGGGTGTGCAGCAGGGTTTCGGCGGAGGGACGCAGCTGCCGGCCAACGGCCTGGCCGTCCAGGTCCACGACCATGATGTCGTCCTCGACCAGCCGGCCCTTGTCGCGGCCGGAGACGGTGATCGCCGCGTGCACCGGGTCCAGGCGCAGGGAAAAGTTGCTGCTGGTGGCCGGGGTCCAGCCCAGCTGGGCCAGCTCGCGCACGTTACCGATCAGGGACCGGGCGCAGGCCTGCAGCTGTGCAGGATCGTAGGGAAGCGGGGGCGTGTTCATGCGCAAAGTCTAAAGTGGCGCCGGCCTGGCCAGGCCAGGGGACGACCGCGGGGCAGGGCCGGATGGCTCAGGACGCCGGGCGGCTGGCGACCGGCACCGCGGCGCCGGCGTCCGGCCGGGGCAGGCGCAGGATCTTGAAGCCGGCCACGGCCATGGCGATGGCCACCAGCGGGCCGGCGAGATTGAAGAACGCGTACGGAAGGTAGTCCAGGGTGGCTACGCCCAGGGTCGCGGCCATGTACGCGCCGCAGGAGTTCCATGGGACCAGGGGCGAGGTGATGGTGGCCCCGTCCTCCAGTGCACGCGAGAGGTTCTGCGGGGCGAGGCCACGGCGCCGGTACTCGGGCTGGAACAGGCGGCCGGGAAGCACCAGCGACATGTACTGGTCGGCCGCCACCACGTTCATGCCCATCGCCGTGAGAATGGTGGTGACAACAAGCGACCCGGCCGAACGCGCGGCGGCCAGCACGCTGCGGATCAGCCGTTCCAGCAGGCCGGTGCGCTCCATCACCGCGCCGAAGCCCAGCGCGCAGACGATCAGCCACACGGTGTTGAGCATGCCGGCCATGCCGCCGCGGGTGAGCAGCGAATCGGCCGCCGCGTTGCCGGTGCTGGCCTCGTAGCCGGCGAACATCGCTTTCCATGCGCCGGCCAGCAGCGCTATCGGCCGCGACAGGTCTTCGTTGCCGGCCAGCGCCACCACCAGGTCCGGCTGGAACAGCACCGCGAACACCCCGCCCAGCAGCGCGCCGACCATGATGGTCGGGTAGGCGGGGAAGCGGGCCACGGCCAGGCCGAACACCACCACCAGCGGAATCAGCAGGTGCCAGCCGAGTTCGAAGTGCGCCTGCAGCAGCCGCGGCAGGTCGCCGACGCTGGCGTCCCCGGCCGGAGTGCCGGCCGTGGTGAAGCCGACGACGGCGAACAGCACCAGCGCGATCACCAGGCTGGGGATGGTGGTCCAGGTCAGGTGCCGGATATGCGCGAACAGGTCCGCGCCGGCCGCGGCCGGGGCGATGATGGTGGTGTCCGAGATCGGCGACATCTTGTCGCCGAAGTAGGCCCCGGAGATCACCGCGCCGGCGGTGATCGGCAGCGACATGTCCATGCCCTGGGCCACGCCGATCAGGGC
>JAEWAG010000394.1 GCA_023391775.1 Pseudomonadota bacterium
CCCACGCCGACCATCAGCCACATCATGGCCGCGCGCTTGTCCATGAAGCGGGTCAGCACGGGGGTCAGCGCCGCGCCCACCGCCAGCGCCACCGAATAGCAGGTCAGGAACAGCCAGGTCAGCTCGGGCCGCTCGACGTAGTACTTGAGGTAGTACACCAGCGAGCCGCTGCGCATGACGATGGTGACCATGATCACCAGCGCCAGCACGAACAGCACCAGCCACGGCCGGTTGTGCAGCAGGTCGGCGATGTCCTGGCGCACCGCGCTGCGCTGCAGCGGTGGCGGCTGGATGCGCTCGCGCGTGGTGGCGAACACCATCAGGAACACGAGGCTGGCGGCGATGCCGTACAGGCCCAGGGTCAGCTGCCAGCCGAGCTGCTCGTTGCCGCCTCCGGTCCACTCCACCAGCTTCAGGGTCAGTGCGTTGACCACGGTGGTGCCGGCGAAGGCGGCGATGAAGCGGAAGCTCACCAGGGTGGTCCGCTGCTGGCTGTCGGCGGTCATGACCCCGCTGAGGGCCGAGTACGGCATGCTCAGCACGGTGTAGGCCAGCATCATCAGGCTGAAGGTGACGTAGGCCCAGACCAGTTTCCCGCCATCGCTGAAATCCGGCACGGTCCAGGTCAGCACGCCGGTGAAGGCCAGCGGCAACGCACCGAACAGCAGGTACGGACGGAACCGGCCCCATCGGGTGCGGGTACGGTCGGCCAGCGCGCCCATCAGCGGGTCGGTCACCGCGTCGAACAGCTTGGTGACCAGCATCATGGTGCCCACGGCCGCCGCGGCCAGGCCCATGACGTCGGTATAGAACAGCAGCAGGAATGCCGAGATGTTGGCCCAGTAGAGGTTGAAGCCGAAATCGCCAATGCCGTAGCCGGCCTTTTCCCGGAAGGACAGGCGGACGGACGGCGCGGCCGCGGGCGCCCGCGCGGCCCCGGCCGTGTTCTGGTCGTGCTGCATTCCCTCTCCTCGATGCAGGGCGCCATTGTGGGCGCCGTTGACACGTCTGACAGCGTTGTCAGATTGAGCGTAACAGGACCGCGAGGCAAGCGGGCCACCATGCGCCGCAGTACACTCCGGGGCCGGGTAAGGGGAGCAGATCGCCGTGGTCTCGAGCTGGATCCTGCTGCTGGTGTCGGTGGGCTACGCCGCGCTGCTGTTCACCGTGGCCTGGTGGGGCGACCGCCGGCCGATGTATCCCAACCGCCCATGGCTGCGCCCGGTGGTCTACAGCCTGGCGCTGGCGGTGTACTGCTCGTCCTGGACCTTCTACGGCGCGGTCGGCAGTGCGGTACGCAACGGCATCAGCTACCTGCCCATCTACCTGGGGCCGATCCTGCTGCTGCTGTTCGGCTGGCGCATCATCGAACGCCTGGCGCTGATCGCACGCAGCCAGAACGTGGTGTCCATCGCCGACTTCATGTCCGCCCGCTACGGCCGCTCGCGGCGCCTGGCGGCGCTGGTGGCGGTGATCGCCCTGGTCGGCATCATTCCGTACGTGGCGCTGCAGTACAAAGCCGTGGCGATGAGCCTGGCGGTGCTGTCCGGCCAGCACATCGAGCAGGGTGCGGTGGCGGCCGACCCCGCGCTGTACGTGGCCCTGCTGATGGCGCTGTTCGCGGCGCTGTTCGGAACCCGCGAGGTGGACGCCACCGAGCACCACCACGGCATGATGCTGGCCATCTCGCTGGAATCGCTGGTCAAACTGGTGGCGATGGTGGCGGTGGGCGTGTTCGCCTGGCTGTGGCTGCGCGGCCACGACCTGCGGGTCACCGATTCGGCGCGGGAGCTGTTCTCGCACACCCCGCCGATGGGATTCGTGGCGCAGACCCTGCTGAGCTTCCTGGCGATCATCTGCCTGCCCCGCCAGTTCCAGGTGGCGGTGGTCGAATGTGGCGACGTCGGCGACGTGCGCCGCTCGCGCTGGATGTTCGGCGGCTACCTGATGCTGGTGACGCTGATGGTTGTGCCGATCGCCAGCGCCGGCGTGGCCCTGTTCGGGGCCGGCTCGGAGGTGGCCAGCGATACCTTCGTGCTCGCCCTGCCGCTGGCGGAAGGCCGCAACGCGCTGGCCCTGGCCGCCTACGTGGGCGGCTTCTCCGCGGCGACCGGCATGGTGATCGTGGCCAGCATCGCGCTGGCGACGATGGTGTCCAACGACCTGGTCATGCCGGTCCTGCTGCGCCGCGGCTGGGGCGAGCGGCACGCCGCCGCCGACGTGGCCTCGCTGGTGCTGTGCGTGCGCCGCGCCGCCATCCTGCTGCTGTCGCTGTGCGCCTACGGGTACTACCGCTGGATCGGCGGCGATACCGCGCTGGCCGCCTACGGCGTCATGGCCTTCGCCGCGGTGGCGCAGTTCGCGCCCGGACTGATCGGCGGCCTGTACTGGCGCGGTGCGAGCCGGCGCGGCGTGGAGCTGGGCCTGGTCATGGGCTTCGCCACCTGGATCTACACCCTGCTGCTGCCGGCGCTGTCGCGCTCGGGCCTGTTCGACGGCGGCTGGGTCGAGAGCGGTCCGTTCGGCCTGTACTGGCTGCGCCCGCAGCAGCTGTTCGGGCTCACCGGCTGGGATGCGCTGACCCCCGGCACGTTCTGGTCGCTGCTGCTCACCGCCGGCGTGATGATGGTGGTCTCGGCGCGCTGGCGCCCCAGCGTGGACGAGCGCCTGCGCATCGCGCCGTTCCTGGATCCGTATGCCGAGCGCCAGACGCTGTCGCGCGGCGAGTGGTCCGGCAACGTCAGCGTCGGCGACCTGCTGTCCCTGGCCAAGCGCATCGTCGGCGACCGCCATGCACGCCGCGCCTTCGCCGAGCAGGCCAACGAGCTCGGCGGCGGGCTGCAGCCGACCGCCGCCGCCGACCGCGCCTGGATCCAGTTCACCGAGCGCCTGCTGGCCGCATCGATCGGCGCCGCCTCCGCACGCCTGGTGCTGACCTCGGTGCTGCGCGGTTCGGGCATGCACCTGGACGAGGTGATGGCGCTGCTGGACGAGGCCGGCCAGGAGCTGCGCTTCAACCGCGAGAACCTCTCCACCACCATCGAGAACAACAGCGCCGGGGGCAGCGTGGTCGACCCGGACATGCGCCTGGTGGCCTGGAACCGCCGCTACCAGCAGATGTTCGGCTACCCGGCCGGCATGCTCTACGTGGGCCGCCCGGTCGCCGACCTGATCCGCTATAACGCCGAGCGCGGCGAACTGGGCGATGGCGACATCGACCTGCACGTGCGCAAGCGCATCGAGCACATGCGCGCCGGCACCCCGCACGTGTTCGAACGGGTGCGTGCCGACGGCACCGTGGTCGAGATGCGCGGCCAGGCCCTGCCCGGCGGCGGCTACGTCACCAGCTACAACGACATCACCGCCTACAAGCACGCCGAGCAGGCCCTGCGCGAGGCCAACGAGACCCTGGAACAGCGCGTGGCCGCGCGCACCCGTGAGGCCGAGGAGGCGCAGCAGCCGCGCACCCGTTTCCTGGCGGCGATCAGCCACGACGTGCTGCAGCCGCTCAACGCCGCGCGCCTGTTCGCTTCCGCGCTGCGCGACGGCAGCCCCGACGATGGCGAGCAGCGCCACCTGGCCGAGCGCGTCGATGCCTCGCTGCGCGCGGCCGAGGAGCTGCTGGACGGACTGCTCGACGTCTCGCGCCTGGACACCGGCGCGCTGCAGGCGGAGATCTCCACCTTCGATGCCGGCGAGCTGCTGCGCGAACTGGCCGCGCAGTACGCGCCAGTCGCCGCCGGCCGCGGCCTGGACCTGCGGGTCCACGCGCGCGCCTGCCCGGTGCGCAGCGACCGCCGCCTGCTGCGCCGGGTACTGCAGAACTTCCTGGCCAATGCCCTGCGCTACACCCGCCAGGGCAGGATCGTGATCGGCATGCGCGTGCGCGGGCAGACCGTGCACCTGACCGTGTGGGACACCGGCCCGGGCATCCCGCCGCAGCACATGCGCCAGATCTACGAGGAATTCCAGCGTTACCAACAGCCGTTCGACTGGGGCGAGCGCGGGCTGGGCCTGGGCCTGTCGATCTGCCAGCGCATCTCGCGCCTGCTTGACCATGGCCTGGAGGCGCGCAGCCGGGTGGGCCACGGCAGCATGTTCTCCATTGCCGTGCCGCGCGCACGGCACGCGGCGCCCGCGCCGAAGCCGGCGAGGGTCCTGCCCGTCGATGACTCGCTGGCGGGCCTGCGCGTGCTGTGCCTGGACAACGACCGCGAGATCCTCGACGGCATGCGCGTGCTGCTGGCCCGCTGGCAGGCCATCGCCATCCCCGCGGCCACCGTGGACGAGGCCCTGGAGCGGATGGCCGACAGCGCCCCGCAGGCGATGCTGGTGGACTACCACCTGCATGACCGGCTGGACGGGCTGGACGCGCTGGACGCGCTGCGGGCCGCCGGCGGCCCGGTCCCCGGTGCATTGCTGACCGCCGACGGCCGCGACGAGCTCAAGCGCCAGGCGCGGCTGCGTGGCTACCGGCTGCTGACCAAACCGGTGAAGCCGGCCTCGTTGCGGGCCTGGCTGGCGGCGCAGGTGCCGGCCTCGGCACGCAGCGAGGCCTGAACCGGATCCCGCGCGCGGTTGCCGCCGCATGCCCGCCGCATTACCGTGGGCGCCTCCATTGCGCCCCACCATGCCCGGTTTCCTGCACCGACTGCTTGCCTGCCTGTGCGTCCTGTCCCTGCTGACGGGCGGCCTGCCTGCGCGGGCGATGCCGGCCGCGTCCGCGGCGATGGCGATGCCGGGGGCGGTACAGGCACATGGCCAGGTTGCCGAAGGCACCGGCTCCGACTGCCACGGCGATGCCGCGGCCGGGCATGGCATGGCCGGCGGCGACGGCACGCACTCCTGCTGCAGCAACGGCGGCGATGGCGAGGGCCGCGGCTGTGATCAGGCCTGCGCGTGTCCGCTGGCCGCCGCGGCGGTGTCGCCGGCCGTGGCCCGCCATGCAGCTGCGGTGATGCACGCGCCACATGCGTCCGCCAGCGCGCGGGGCGACCC
>JAEWAG010000024.1 GCA_023391775.1 Pseudomonadota bacterium
GCGTGGAACTGACCGCCACCCTGTACCTGCCGGCCGGCTACGACGCCGGCCGCGACGGCCCGCTGCCGGTGCTCATGTGGGCCTACCCCCAGGAGTTCAAGTCGGCCAGCGCCGCCAGCCAGGTCAGCGACTCGCCGTACCGGTTCAACCGGGTCAGCTACTGGGGGCCGCTGCCGTTCCTGGCGCGCGGCTTCGCGGTGCTCGACGATCCCTCCATGCCGATCGTCGGCGAAGGTGATGCCGAGCCGAACGACACCTACATCCAGCAGCTGTCCGCCGGCGCGAAGGCCGCGGTGGACGAGCTGGTCCGCCGCGGTGTCGGCGACCCGGCGCGGGTGGCGGTCGGCGGCCACTCCTACGGCGCCTTCATGACCGCCAACCTGCTCGCGCACACGGACCTGTTCAAGGCCGGCATCGCCCGCAGCGGTGCCTACAACCGCACCCTGACCCCGTTCGGGTTCCAGGCCGAGGAGCGCAACTACTGGCAGGCGCAGGACACCTACCTGGCCATGTCGCCGTTCAACCACGCCGACCGGATCAAGGCGCCGCTGCTGCTGATCCACGGCAAGGAGGACAACAACTCCGGCACCTTCCCGATGCAGAGCGAGCGCATGTTCGCCGCGGTCAAGGGACTGGGCGGCACCGCGCGGCTGGTGATGCTGCCCAACGAATCACACGGCTATCGCGCGCGCGAGTCGATCCTGCACATGCTCGCCGAGACCGACGAGTGGCTGCAGAAGCACGTGCGCGACGCGGCAGCCGAGCCGGTGTCCGAGTGATGCCGGCAATGCGGCCGGCACCATAGGGCGCCGGCCGCTTCCGATACGCCTGAAACTTTTGCGGCATTGCACAACACCCGGCTAAGCTGCCGGGTCGCCTGTTTCCGCTGAAGAAGTCGCGCGCATCGATGAACGCACCACGCAATCTCGAGTTCGCTCCACCCGATCTTCCCCTGCGAGACGATGTGCGCCGGCTTGGCGCCCTGGTCGGGCAGATGCTCGCCGAACAGCAGTCGCCCGCCTTCCTCGAGGAGGTGGAGCGGGTCCGCACCACCGCGATCGCCCGGCGCCACAACGGTGGCGGGATCGACTCGCTGTCGGCACTGCTGGACGGGCTGGAGCCGGAGCATGCGCAGGCCCTGGTGCGCGCGTTCAGCACCTACTTCCAGGTGGTGAACATCGCCGAGCGCGTGCACCGCATCCGCCGTCGCCGCGACTATCAGCGCAGCGGTGGCGACACGCCGCAGCCGGACAGCCTGCAGGACGCGATGGGGCGCCTGCGCGCCAAGGGCGTGGAGCCGACCGAACTGCTTGAATGGCTGGAGCGGGTGGACATCGAGCCGGTGTTCACCGCCCATCCGACCGAAGCGGTGCGGCGCGTGCTGCTGGAGAAGGAACAGATCATGGTCGCCGCGCTGGTGGACGACCTGGACGGGGGCCGCACGCCGGGCGAGCGCGCCGCCGACCTTGCCCGGTTCCGCATGGCGCTGACGTCCGCCTGGCAGACCGCCGACTCCTCGCCGGTGCGCCCGGCGGTGGACGACGAGCGCGAGCACGTCGGCTTCTACCTGACCGAAGTGCTGTACCGGATCATGCCGGCGTTCTACGAGACCCTGGAGCACGCCATCGGCGAGACCTTCGGGGTCGCCGCGGAGCTGCCACGCGTGCTGCGCTTCGGCACCTGGGTCGGCGGCGACATGGACGGTAACCCCAACGTCGACGCCAGCACCATCCGCAACACGCTCGATGCGCAGCGCCGGGCGATCCTCGGCAAGTACGCCGCCGAGCTGCAGCAGCTGGCCAGCGTGCTGACCCAGACCCTCGGCGTGGCCACGGTCGATGCGGAAGTGACCGAGCGCGTCGAGCAGTACCGCGCCCTGCTGCCCGCGGCTGCCGCGGCAATCCGCCCGCGCCACGCCGACATGCCGTACCGGCTGCTGCTGGACCTGATGCGCGCGCGCCTGCAGGCCACGCTGGATGACCTGCCGGCGGGCTACGACTCGCCGGCGGAGTTCGCCGGCGACCTGGACCTGGTGCGGCAGAGCCTGGAGCGCAACCGCGGCATCCACGCCGGCTGGTTCTCCGTGCGCCGGCTGGTGTGGCGGCTGCGCACCTTCGGTTTCCACCTGGCGCGGCTGGACGTGCGCCAGGAGTCGACCGTGCACGCGCGCGCCATCGCCGCGGCGCTGGACGATGCGCAATGGGAAAGCCGCGACCCGGTGGAACAGGCCGGCATCCTCGCCGCCCATGCCGGCGACGGTGCACCGTTGCCGCAGGTGGACGAGGAGGGCAACCAGCGCCTGGACGCCGTGTTCCAGGCCCTGGGCGACGCGCGCCGGCGCCACGGTGCCGATGCCCTGGGCGCGTACATCATCAGCATGGCGCGCAGCCGCGCCGACGTGCTGGCGGTGCTGGCCCTGGCCCGGCGCGGCGGGCTGGTGGACCCGGCCGGCCACGTGCCGCTGGATATCGCCCCGCTGTTCGAGACCGTGGACGACCTGCGCCACGGCAACGGCACCCTGCGCGACCTGTTCGCCGACCCGGTGTACCGCGCCCACCTGCAGGCGCGCGGCAACGTGCAGATGGTGATGCTCGGCTACTCGGACAGCGGCAAGGACGGCGGCATCGCCGCCTCGCGCTGGAGCCTGCAGCAGGCGCAGATCGAGCTGATGCAGGTGGCCGAGGAGCACCACATCCGCCTGACCTTCTTCCACGGCCGCGGCGGCTCGCTCAGCCGCGGCGGCAGCAAGACCACCCGCGCGGTGGAAGCCTCGCCCCGTGGCAGCGTGGACGGCCGCCTGCGGGTGACCGAGCAGGGCGAGGCGATCCACCGCAAGTTCGGTATCCGCGCGCTGGCGTTGCGCTCACTCGAGCAGACCACCGGCGCGGTGCTGGCTTCGAGCATCCGCCCGCGCCCGGCCGAACCGCGCGAGGCGCGCTGGCGGGAGGTGATGGACACGGTGGCCACCGCCAGCAGCGTCGCCTACCGCGGCCTGGTCGGGGCACCGCGCTTCATGGACTACTTCCGCAGCGCGACCCCGATCGACGTGATCGAGCGCATGACCCTCGGCTCGCGCCCCTCGCGCCGGCTGGGGCAGGATGCGGCGCTGTCCAACCTGCGGGCGATCCCGTGGGTGTTCGCCTGGAGCCAGTCGCGCGCGGTGATCCCGGGCTGGTTCGGCGTCGGCACCGGCCTGCAGGCGGCGGTGGAGCAGCACGGGGAGGAGGTGCTGCGCGAGATGGCCGCCGACTGGCCGTTCTTCCGCACTTTCCTCGACGACATCTCGATGGTGCTGGCCAAGGGCGACATGGGGATCGCCGAGATGTTCTCGCGGCTGGCCGGCGAGACGCTGCACGGGGAATTCTTCCCGCGCATCAGCGACGAGCACGCACGCACCCGCGACTGGCTGCTGCGGCTCAACTGCAATGAGTACCTGCTCCAGCACGACCAGCGCCTGGCACTGTCCATCCGCCTGCGCAATCCCTACGTGGATCCGATCAGCGTGCTGCAGGCGGACCTGCTGCGGCGCTGGCGCGCCAGCGGCCGCGAGGACGAGGACCTGCTGCGGGCACTGGTGGCCAGCGTCAACGGCGTCTCCCAGGGCGTACAGAACACCGG
>JAEWAG010000043.1 GCA_023391775.1 Pseudomonadota bacterium
GTCGTGGGCGTGGTCGGCAGCGCCGGTGCCTACGGCCGCTGGCTGCGGCGCTTCTTCGAGCAGCGCATGGGCCTGCGGGTGCTCGGCCACGATCCGGCCGACCCGCACGGCGACCCGCCCGAGCGCCTGCTGCAGGAGGCTGAGGTGCTGGTGTTCTGCGTGCCGATCCGCCATGCCGCCGCACTGATCACCCGGTACGTCGACGAATCGGCCGGGCGCGAGGAAGGCCGGTTGTGGCTGGACATCACATCGATCAAGCAGGCACCGGTCGCGGCGATGCTCGCCTCGCGCGCCGAGGTGGTCGGCCTGCACCCGATGACCGCGCCGCTGAAGACGCCGACCCTGCGCGGTCGCGTGGTCGTGGTGTGCGAGGAGCGGCTGGACCGCTGGCGTGGCTGGGTTGATGGCCTGCTCCGGGCGCTGGAAGGCGAGTACGTGCGGACCACACCCGCCCACCACGACCGGGTCATGGCCCTGGTGCAGGCGATGGTGCACGCCGCCCATCTGGGCGAGGCCGGCGTGCTGCGCAGTTTCGCCAGCGAGCTGGGCGGTCCGGCGCAGCTGATGCCGTACCGTTCCATCGGCTTCGAGATGGACGCGGCGGTGGCCGCACGCATCCTCTCGCTCAATCCACAGGTGTACGAGGACATCCAGTTCGGCAATCCGCACACGGCCGAAGTACTGGCGCGGCTGTCGGCGGAGATCTCGCGGCTGCAGGCGCTGGTCGCACGCGGTGACGATGCCGCCCGTGCCGAGTTCCGCGAGCACTACCTGGCGGCCAACCGGGATGCCTGGAGCGGCCCCGCGCTGGCCGAGGGCAGCTATACCTTCGAGCGGGTGGGCTACCTGCTGGCCGACCTGACCGAAACCCGCAGCCTCAGCGTGCACCTGCCCGAAGACCGGGCCGGCTCACTGCGGGCGCTGCTGCACGTGTTCGAGGAGCACGGCATCAGCCTGTCCTCGATCCATTCCTCGCGCACCCCGGCAGGCGAGGTCCATTTCCGCATCGGCTTCGACGGCGGGGTGGACGTGGCCCGCCTGCGCGCGGCGGCCGAGGCGATCGACCGTGGCGGCCTGGGCCGGGTGCTCGAACGGCCGTGAGTGATCAGCTGGCGGTCAGCACCAGGGTGCCGTCATCGTTGCTGAACTGCCGGTCCCGGCGCACCAGCCGCTGCCCGTCGGGCAGCTCGTAGCGCAGGGACGGGCGGCCGTCCGGCCCGTTCTGGTCGTGGAATTCGATGATGACGTACGCGTTGCCATCGCTGTCGGTGGCGGGGAACTGGCGGAAGGACATGCCGGCCTCCAGGAGGGAAGGGGCGGGCGGGATGCCCGCGTCTGCCGAAGGATGGCGCCGCCGGCCGTGAAGAACCGGTCTGCGGCGCAAACGCACGCTGCGGCGCACATTGGGCCGGGCGCGTGCATGCCGGTAGACTAGCCGGCATGACGACCCAATTCACGCTGTCCGGGCGCGCCCGGGCCCTCACCAGCTCCGCGATCCGCGAGATCCTCAAGGTCACCGAGCGTCCCGAAGTCATCTCCTTCGCCGGCGGCCTGCCTTCCCCGGCCACCTTCCCGGTGGAGCGCATGCGCGAGGCGACCGAGAAGGTGCTGCGCGAGGCCCCGCAGGCGGCGCTGCAGTACGGCCCGACCGAAGGCTTCACCCCGCTGCGCGAGTGGATCGCCGAGCGCCTGAGCCGCAACGGCACGCAGATCCCGGCCTCGCGCGTGCTGATCACCACCGGTTCGCAGCAGGGCCTGGACCTGCTGGGCAAGGTGCTGATCGACGAGGGCAGCAAGGTCCTGGTCGAAACCCCCAGCTACCTCGGCGCCCTGCAGGCGTTCTCGCTGTTCGCCCCGGCCTTCGGCTCCCTGCCCAGCGATGCCCAGGGCATCGTCACCGACCAGATCAGCCCGGCCCAGCTGGAGGGCGCGCGTTTCCTGTACTGCCTGCCGAACTTCCAGAACCCGACCGGCCGGCGCATGCCGCTGGAGCGCCGCAGGGCGATCGTGGAACTGGCCCGCCAGGCCAACGTCCCGCTGGTGGAGGACGACCCCTACGGCGAGCTGTCCTACGGCGGCGAGGCGCTGCCGAGCCTGCTGTCGATGAACCCCGACGGCGTGATCTACATGGGCTCGTTCTCCAAGGTGCTGGCCCCGGGCCTGCGCCTGGGCTACGTGGTTGCGCCGGAGGAGATCTTCGGCAAGATGGTCCAGGCCAAGCAGGCCGCCGACCTGCACACCCCGTCGTTCTCGCAGCGCATCGTGTACGAGGCGGTGCAGGACGGCTTCATCGACAGCCACATCCCGTCCATCCGCACCCTGTACGCGGCCCAGTGCGAACACATGCTGGCGGCGCTGGAGCGCGAGTTCCCGGCCGAGGCGAGCTGGAACCGCCCGGACGGCGGCATGTTCATCTGGGTCGAGCTGCCCGAGGGCGTGGACACCAGCCTGCTGCTAGCCAAGGCGATCGAGCGCAACGTGGCCTTCGTGCCTGGCGCGCCGTTCTATGCGGTCCAGCCGCGGCGCAACACGCTGCGCCTGTCCTTCGTGACCGTCCCGGCGGAGAAGATCGACCACGGCATCAAGGTGCTGGGCGAACTGCTCAAGGCCGAGATCGCCGCGCTGCCGACCGCGGCGTGAGCTGATGGCCGTGGTCGCGGCCGGTGCAGCCGGGGCGCGCAGGTCGCGCCCACGCGCGTGAGCCTGCGAGCGCTGGCGCAGATCGACGCCGTGCTCACCGGCGCGGCGGTGGCCTATACGCGTCCGGGCAGCCGCAGCGCCATCGCCAAGCAGCCCCGGCAGGGGCCGGTGCCGGTCGGGCTGGAGGGGCTCGCCGGGGACGAGCAGGGCGATCGCCGGGTGCATGGCGGCCCGGACAAGGCCATCCACCACTATCCGCGTGACCATTACCCAATCTGGGCCGGTGAGATCGGCGGCCATGCGCTGCTCGATTCGCCCGGCGCCTTCGGCGAGAACATCAGCACCCGCGGCGTGACCGAGGCCGACATCTGCCTCGGCGACCGCCTGCGCCTGGGCACGGCCGTGGTCGAGGTCTCGCAGGGGCGCCAGCCGTGCTGGAAACTCTCCGACCGCTTCGGCGTGGCGGACATGGCCCGTCGCGTGCAGGACAGCGGCCGCAGCGGCTGGTACTACCGC
>JAEWAG010000055.1 GCA_023391775.1 Pseudomonadota bacterium
ACGTGGAGGCGGGCGCACCGGTGCTGCGCGGTGCGGTGGTGCGCTGAGCCACGCTCAGGCGTACTGCATCAGCCGGCTCATGCCGCCATCGGCGATGAACTCCTGGCCGGTCACGAACCCGGACAGCGCCGGCGCCAGCAGGTAGACCGCCAGCGCGGCGATGTCCTCCGGCGTGCCCACGCGCCCGGCCGGGTGCTGGGCGTGGTCGCGCCGCGACAGTTTCGGCGTGCGCCGCCGTGCCGGCGCGTGCCAGGCCTCGGTGGCGATCCAGCCGGGGCTGATGCAGTTGACCCGCACCCGCGGCCCCTCGCTCACCGCCAGGGCATGGGTGAAGGCCAGCAGCCCGCCCTTGGCCGCGGCGTACGCCTCGCTGTGCGGCTCGGACTGGTGGGCGCGGGTGGAAGCGATGTTGACGATCGCGCCGCCACCGTCCGATTGGCGCAGCGCCGGCAGCGCATGGCGGCTGCACAGGAAGGCACCGTGCAGGCTGGACAGGCGCCGGTTCCACCCGGCGAAATCCAGCGATTCCAGCGGCGGCACCTCCGGATCGGGCAGCCCGGCGTTGTTGACCAGGCCGTCGATGCGGCCGAAGCGGTCCAGTGCCGCGGCGACGAAGGCGGCCGTGCTGCGCTCGCTGGCCACGTCCAGGCGGCGGAACAGGGCGCGTGCCGGCGTGCCCCATTCGCGCAGGCAGGCGCGCCCGGCGTCGACGTCCAGGTCGCCGATGGCGACGATGCCACCGGCACCGATCACGGCCTGGGCGATGCCGCGGCCGATGCCCTGGGCGCCACCGGTGACCAGCACCACGCGGTCCTGCAGCGGCGCGGGGTTCCAGGAATGGATCGGCGGTACCAGAGACATGGCGCGGCTCCTGCGGAGGATGCGCCCAGTCTCCCGCGCCGGCCGTGGACGCGGCGCAACCGGCGTGCGCCGGCGGCCGCGTTGTGTCAGTGCGTGGCGCGCGGCGGGAACAGCCGGTTCCAGCCCTCGTGGCCCAGCTCGCGCAGCGTGGTGTAGTTGCGCTCGACGATCACGTCCGCATCCGGATACACCTCCACCGCGCGGCTGACGCTGTCCTCGCGCAGCAGGTGCAGGGTCGGGTACGGGGCGCGGTTGGAGTAGTTCTCGATGTCGTCCGGGCGGCTGTCGGCGAACTGGTAGTCCGGATGGAAACTGGCGACCTGCAGCACGCCGTCCAGCTCCAGCGCTTCCACCAGCGCGTCGGCCTGGTCGAGGAAGTCGTTGTAGTCCAGGAAGTCGCCCAGCACGTACGGATGCACCAGCAGCGTGGTGTCGACCTGCTCGGCCGGTGTGTCGCGCAGCCGCAGCAGCTCCTCGCCGAGCTGCTCGACCAGCTGCTCCGGCGTGGTGGCGTCGCTGAACACCAGGCGCACCTGCTCCTTGACGTACACCGCCTTGGCGAACGGGCACAGGTTCAGCCCGATCACCGCCTTCTCCAGCCACTGGCGGGTGTCGGCCAGGGCGGTGGCCTCGTCCGGGCCGGTGGGGCCGTCGCCACGCGGATCTTCCATCACCGGGTCAGTCACGGAAGTTCTCGAACTGCAGCGGCAGGTCGAAGTCGGCCTTGCGCAGCAGGGCGATGGCTTCCTGCAGGTCGTCGCGCTTCATGCCGTTGACCCCCAGCTTGTCGCCGTTGATCTGGCAGTCGACCTTGAGCTTGGCCTCCTTCAGCGCCGCCTGGATCTTCTTGGCCATGTCGCGCTCGATGCCCTGCTTGACCGTGACCTTCTGCCGCGCACCGGCCAGGTTGGTTTCCACGTCGCCGAATTCCAGGCAGCGGATGTCGATGCCGCGCGCGGTCAGGCGCTGCTTGAGGATGTCGGTCATCTGCTTGAGCTGGAAATCGCTCGGCGCGGACTGGCTGATGACGTTGTCCTCCAGGACGAACTTCGCGTCCACGCCCTTGAAATCGAAACGCGTGGTCAGTTCGCGGCTGGCCTGGTCGACGGCATTGGTCAGCTCGTGGGTGTCCACTTCGGACACGATGTCGAATGAGGGCATGGTCTTCTCCTGCTCCGTGATGAACGACATTCTAGGCGGCGCGCGGCCCGGCGGCGCGCGAAGCGGCCCCCGGCGGATAATGTCGCGATGCCTTCCCCCTCCCGCTCCAACCTGGCCGCCGCCGGCTGGATGGTCGCCGCCATCGCCTGTTTTTCGCTGATGGACACGGCGATGAAGCTGCTG
Organism: Pseudomonadota bacterium; assembly: GCA_023391775.1. GTDB lineage: Bacteria > Pseudomonadota > Gammaproteobacteria > Xanthomonadales > Xanthomonadaceae > Pseudoxanthomonas. The sequence goes on from JAEWAG010000055.1 coordinate 2,206, forward strand.
GCCGCGCACTATCCGCCGCTGCAGGTCACCCTGCTGCGCGGCGCCGCCTCGCTGCCATTCGTGCTGGTCTGGGTGCTGGCCACCGCCGGGCCGCGTTCGATCGTGCCGGTGCGCTGGGGCCTGCACCTGCTGCGCGGCCTGCTGGGCATGGCGATGATCGGCTGCTTCGTGTTCGCGCTGAAGGACATGGCGCTGTCCACCGCCTACACGATCTACTTCGTCGCCCCGCTGCTGGTGGCGGCGCTGTCGGTGCCGCTGCTGGGCGAACACGTCGGCCCGCGGCGCTGGACCGCCATCGGCATCGGCCTGGCCGGCGTGGTGGTGGTGCTGCGGCCCGGCGGGGAAGGCTTCATTTCGCTGCCCGGGCTGATGGTGCTGCTGGCGGCCACCGCCTACGCGATCGCCGCGGTCACCGTGAGCCTGCTCACCCGCACCGACACCCCGCAGTCGATGGTGGTCTTGTTCCTGGTGATCATGGCCATCGGCGCGGGGCTGGCCTCTATCCCCGGCTGGGTGCCCCTGCAGCGGAGCGACGCGCTGCTGATCATGGGCATGGGCCTGGCCGGCGCGCTGGGGCAGATCGCGCTGACCGCGGCGTTCATGCGTGGCGAGGCTTCACTGATCGCTCCGCTGGAATACACCGGCCTGGTCTGGGTGATCGGCTGGGACTGGCTGTTCTGGCGCACCCTGCCGGACGGCATCACCTGGATCGGCGCGGTGATCATCATGGGCAGCGGCCTGTACCTGCTGCGCCGCGAGCGCACCGTCGGCGCGCGCCGCAGCGCCCCGCTGGACCACTCGTAACGCCGCCCACGAC
>JAEWAG010000103.1 GCA_023391775.1 Pseudomonadota bacterium
CCGCCGCACCGTCGCGGCTGACCGACCAGGTCGGCCGGCCCTGGCCGTCGATGTCGAAGGTGACGGTGTTGCGTCCGTCCGGTGACTGCAGTTGCAGTGGATCGGCGGCGGCCAGCGCGGGCAGGCACAGCAGCAGGGCGAACGCGGTCCGCAGGTGGCGTGGCATCGTCGACGGCTCCCTTCCCGGAGGATTCCGGAGCGTAGCGGTCCGCGTGGCCGGTGTCTGGAATGGGCCGATGACGATCCGGAATACCGGCCGGCCGCGCGCGGCCCGGCCGGTTGCTGCGCCGGCTTACTGTGCCGGTGCGGGCTTGGCCCCGGGCTGGCTGCCGAAGTCGCCCTCGGCCTCCGCCGCCAGCCAGGCGAACACCGCCCAGGCCGCGGCATTCTGCGCCAGCGCGGCCGGGTCGATCTTGTCCAGGGTGTCGTCGGCGGTGTGGTGCAGGTGGAAGTAGTCGCTTCCGTCCTGCGCCAGCCACGCCCAGGTCACGCCCTTGGCCGACAGCGGGATGATGTCCGGCCCCGGCCCGCCCTTGCCGGGCGCGTGCTCGATGCCCAGCGGCGCTAGCGCCTGCGCGATCTGGCGGGTGGCCTGCCAGGCATGCGCCGGCGCGCCGGTATTGAAGGCATAGATGCGCCCGGCGCCGAAATCGCTCTCGGCGGCCAGCACGTGCGAGGTCACCTGGTCGGCATGGAGCTCGGCATAGGCCTTGGCGCCGAGCAGCCCCTGCTCCTCGTTGGCGAAGGCGACCACGCGGATGCTGCGCGCAGGGCGCTGCGGCATCTGCGCGACCAGGCGCGCGGCGGCCATGGTGATGCCGATGCCGGCGGCGTCATCCACCGCGCCGGTGCCCAGGTCCCACGAATCCAGGTGCGCGCCCAGCAGCACCACTTCCTGCGGGCGGCTGCGCCCGGTGATCTCGCCGATCACGTTCTGCGAGGTGTATTCGCCGTCCCAGCCGCAGTCCAGGGCCAGGCGCACCGTGACCGGGCCACGCGCGGACAGGCGCGCGAGCTGGTCGGCGTCGGGGATGCTCAGCGCGGCGGAGGGTACCGGGGTCAGGCCCTCGTCGAAGCGGGTGATGCCGGTATGGGCGACGCGGTGGTTGTCGGTGCCGGCCGAACGCATCAGGAAGCCGATTGCACCCTTGCGGATCGCCAGCGACGGGCCGCGCGAGCGGATCGCGCTGCCGCGGCCGTAGCCGGCGCCATCGCGTGCGGGTGCCATCTGGTAATCGACGAAGGCGATCTTCCCGGCCAGCGAACCTTGCGGCGCGGCCTCCAGCGCATCCAGGTCGGTGAAGCGCACGATCTGCGCCTCCACCGTGCCGCCGGGGCTGCCGCCCAGGGCGGTGATCGTCAGCGGCTGGGCGTGCGCGCCGACCACCGTGGCGCTTTCACTGCGGCGCTCCCACTTGGGGAAGGTCACCGGCTCGGTCCAGACCCGGTCGAAACCCAGCTCGCGGAACTTGGCCCGCGCCCAGGCCACCGCACGCGCGTCGGCCTCGCTGCCGGGCAGGCGCGGGCCGATCTCGGTGGTCAGCGACTCGGTGACTTTCCACGCCGTGTCGTCGGCCAGCGCACGCTCGCGCAGGGTGTCGGCCTGGCGCAGTGCGCTGTCGGGGATGCGGGTATCGGCCGCGGCGGCTGCCAGCGGTACGAGCAGGGCGGCGGCGAGCAGGGCAAGACGCATGCGGCGGGCTCCGGCAAAGAACGCGAGCCTAGCAAAGCGCCGCCTGCCGCTCCCGTGCGCATGGTCACGGGAGCGGACGGGGTTCGATCAGCGCTGCGGCTGCTGCAGCGAATCGCGGATCTGGCGCAGCAGCACCACTTCCTCGCTCGGCGCGGCCGGCGCGGCGGGGACCTCTTCCTGCTGCTTCTTGCGGGCCAGGCGGTTGACGCCCTTGACCAGCAGGAAGATGGCGAAGGCCACGATCACGAACTGGATGATGGTGTTGAGGAACTCGCCGTAGCCGATCACCACCGCCGGAATCTCGCTGCCGTCGGCGGCCACCCGCGCCGGCGCCAGGGTCCAGGCCAGGTCGGAGAAATCCACGTTGCCGATCAGCCAGCCCAGCGGCGGCATGATCACCTTGTCCACCAGCGCGGTGACGATCTTGCCGAACGACGCGCCGATCACCACGCCCACGGCGAGGTCGATCACGTTGCCGCGCATGGCGAATTCCTTGAACTCGCTGATCATGCCCATTGTCTGTTCTCCTTTCGTGCCGCGGCGCGCGGCGGGGTGCAAAGGTTAACGCCGCAGTGCCGATCCGGCGATCAGCCGGTGACCTGGCCTTCAAGGGTGGCGATGCCTTCCAGGCGGGCGACGAAGCGGTCGCCCGGCTGCAGCGCGGCCACGCCGGCGGGCGTGCCCATGAACACCAGGTCGCCGGCGCGCAGGGCATAGAGCCTGGAAAGCTCGTGCAGGATCTCCGGCACGTCCCAGATCAGGTCGGACAGTGCGGCGCGCTGGCGCAGCTGGCCGTTGACCTCCAGTTCCAGCGTGCGCGCCGCGAGCGTTCCGGCCTGCGCGGCCGGCACCAGCTCGGCGACCGGCGCGGAGTGGTCGAAGCCCTTGGCCGTGTCCCAGGGCATGCCCTTGGCCTTGGCCGCCGCCTGCAGGTCGCGGCGGGTCAGGTCCAGGCCGACGGTGTAGCCGTACACCAGCGCCGCGGCATCCTCCACCGCCAGCACGCCGGCCGGCGCGTCGCGCCCGATCGCCACCACCAGCTCCACTTCGTGGTGCAGGTCGGAGGTCGCCGGCGGGTAGGGCACCTGGCTGCCGGTGACCACGGCATCGCCGGGCTTCATGAAGAACACCGGGGTCCCGCGCTCGGCCCTGGACGCCGGTGCGGTCGCGCCCATCTCGCGGGCGTGGTCGGCGAAGTTGCGCCCCACGCAGTAGATGCGGCGCACGGGAAAGCGGCCGCCGCCGCGTACAGGCAGGCGCGGCGCATCAGTCGCAGGGATCACGTCGTGGGTAGCAGCCGGTGCGTTCATGGGCGGCCCGTGCAGGAAGGCCGCACAGTCTAGCCGCGCCGGATGGGGCGGTCAGCGGGGCAGGGCGTGGCGGCGCAGGACGCGGTACTCGGCGTCGACCACGGTACCGTTGCCGGCGACCTGCGGCTTGCGCCCGCGCAGCAGCTTCCAGGCCAGGCCCGCGGCGATCATCGCCGCGCCGACGAACACGCTGAAGAACACCAGCAGGGCCAGCAGGCCCAGCCCGACCAGGCCCAGGCAGGCGCGCAGCAGCGGGTGCCGCGGCTTGCGGGGCTGGAGCAGGTCATGCAGGCGTGTGCTGTCGAAGCGGAAGAAGCGATGGTGCATTACAGGTGCCGTGCCAGAATGGCGGGTGCCGGCAGTATCGGCGTGATGTCCCCGTGGGGTGTGATGAATCCGTTAAACCAAGAACCGCTGCTCAGTCTGGAGTCGATTCCCGACGGGGCCCTGGCCGAGGTGCAGGCCGTGCTCGACGGCGAGCCCGAGTCGCTGGTCGTGCATCGCAGCGGGACCGTGGTGCGCGCGTGGCTCAACGTGTGCCCGCACGCCGGGCGGCGGCTGGACTGGTCGCCGGGGCAGTTCCTCAGGAGCCGCGAGGGCCAGCTGGTCTGCGCCGCCCATGGCGCGTCCTTCGAACTGGAGAACGGCCTGTGCGTGGCCGGGCCGTGCCGCGGCGACGCCCTGCGCGCGGTGCCGGTGGAAGTGCGCGACGGACAGGTCTGGCTGGCCTGAGCGGGCGCCTCAGCGGCCCCAGAACATCAGGTTGACCACGCTCACCGCGATCACCGCGTAGACCAGCGACAGCGGCCCGCCCACGCGCCACAGCTGGCGCGAGGTGTAGCCGGCCGGGCCGGTGATCATCGAGATCACCGGGTTGGAGGCGGTCATCAGGTTGTTGGAGGCCGACAGCGCGGTGATCAGGGCGAAGGCGGTCGGGTCGCCGCCCACCGCCAGGGCCAGGTTGATCGCGATCGGCACCATCACGATGGTCGCGCCGACATGGCTGATCACCAGCGAGAACGCGGTGGTCAGCAGCGACACCACGATCTGCACTACCCACGGCGGCGTGCCTTCCGGAAGCCGTTCCAGGGTATTGCCGGCCACCCAGGCCGCCGCGCCGCTGCTGTCCATCGCCCAGCCCAGCGGGATCAGGCAGGCGGTCAGGAACACCGTCTTCCAGTTGATTGCCGAATAGGCCTCGTCCATCTTCAGCACGCCGGCCATGAGCATGCCGGCCACGCCGGTCATCAGGATCAGCGACACCGGCAGGCGCGCGAACAGTGCCACGGCGATGGTGAAGGCGAAGATCGCCATGGCGATCTTGAACTTGTGTGGCCGCTGCTCGCCCTTGGGATAGTCGGTGACCACGGCGAAATCGCGCCCGCGCGCGGCCTGGGCCAGGTCCTGCCAGAAGCTGTGGAACACCAGCATGTCGCCGGCGCGCAGGCTCACCGAGCGCACGTCGTCGCGGATCACCTGCTTGTCGCGGTTGATCGCCAGCAGGCTGATGCCCAGGCGCTGGCGCAGGCGCATCTCGCGCGCGCTCTTGCCGATGAACGAGGAGGTCGGCGGCACCACCGCCTCGGAAATGCCGGCGCGCGCCGGGTTGAACAGGTCGCCCAGGTTGCGCAGGCGCGAGGACATGCGCAGGAACTGGTTCTGGGCGAAGTCGCCCACCTGGCGGCGCGGGCCCATCACGCCCAGCACGCTGCCGACCCAGATGCGCATGTCCACCGGCGGCGCCAGCCGCGTGTCGTTGCCGGGCTGCAGCGCGAGCATGAGCGGCGCGTCATGCATCGCTTCGGCCTCGCCCAGCGACATGCCCACGAG
>JAEWAG010000152.1 GCA_023391775.1 Pseudomonadota bacterium
ATCAGGCCAAGCACGATCAGCATGATCTGCTGCTCGCCCATGCCCGGCGCATCGTGGATCAAGTGCCACAGTTCCTTGCCGAACAGGAACACGTAGACGCACTGGGCCACGATCAGTCCCAGGTACAGCGGCAGCTGCAGCCAGCGCGAGGCGAAGATCAGGGTGGAGAGCGGACCGGGACGGCGGGGGTTGGGAAGCTGCGACATGGGGGGGCTGCGCTGCGAAAAAGGACGGCGCAGGGTAAAGGCCGGCCCCCGGGGCTGCCAAGCGCCGCGTGCGGCCGGCCTGGCCGCCGGCGTCCGGCCAAAGGCGCTCCCCCTCAGGCCGCTGCAACACAACAGTCCACCGGCGCTGGCGGCGCCTGCACGCGGCCGGCCTACACTCGCAGGCCCGTCCCCGGAGCCACCCGCCATGATCGAGCTCTACTACTGGCCCACCCCCAACGGCCACAAGATCACCCTGTTCCTCGAGGAATCCGGCCTGCCCTACACAATCAGGCCGGTGGACATCGGCAAGGGCGACCAGTTCCAGCCAGATTTCCTGGCGTTCTCGCCCAACAACAAGATGCCGGCCATCATCGACCGCGCGCCCAACGACCTGGGCGAGGCGGTGAGCGTGTTCGAATCCGGCGCGATCCTGCGCTACCTGGCCGACAAGACCGGCCGCTTCGCCGGCACCGGCACCCGCGGCCGGGTGCAGGTCGACCAGTGGCTGGCCTGGCAGATCGCCGGCCAGGGCCCGATGACCGGCCAGTACGGCCACTTCACCACCTACGCCCCGGAGCCAATCCCCTACGCCATCGACCGCTACACCCGCGAGGTGCAGCGCCTGCTAGGCGTGCTCGACACCCGCCTGCGCGGCCGCCAGTTCATCGCCGGCGACGAATACACCATCGCCGACATGGCCGCCTACCCGTGGATCAACCCGTACACCAAGGCGCCGATCGACCTGGAGCCGTACCCGGAGCTGCGCCGCTGGCACGCCGCCATCGCCGCGCGTCCGGCCACCCAGCGCGCGTATGCGCTGACGCAGCAGGTCAATCCGAACGCGGGCAAGCCGCTGTCCGAGGAAGAGCGCAAGCAGCTGTTCGGGCGTTGAGATGCGACACACGGCCGAGGGTGCGTATTTCCGGCGAACCCCGGGCCGCGGCTCCGTCCTACTCCCGCGCCTGGGCGTTGCGCAGCGCCTCGGCCACGACACGCCCGACCATCGGCTCGATGGTGCCCTGCAGTTCGCCCGCGATCCGCGGCTGCAGTTCGTGGAGCTTGGCCGCGTGGGACGACTTTTCGCGGTCGAGGACCAGGGACAGCATCTCCTCCCCGCTGAAGTGCCGGGCGTACGCCAGCGCGGCCTTGCGCCTCAAGGTTTCGAGGTGCTGGGGCACCACCTTGGCGATCTCCTCCCGCGCCAGCTGCGCGGCCTTCTGCTCACCATGGCGGCTGGCGAGCGCGGGATAGGCGTCCGACTGCCCGACCACCAGGTTGGCCAGACGCTCCATCCGGGTATCCAGGCCCATGGCGATCACCAGCGCCCGCCCGGCTTCGAGCGCGCCGGCGGCGGGATCGTACGGGGCCAGTGAAAACCCGGCAGGCGTGGGCACCTGCGATGGCGGCCTGCAGTGATACACGTCCACGTAGAGGGTGACCGGGGTATCGCCGCATCCCACCTCGTAGGCATCGAGGATGTGGCGATCCGGCTCGCCCGGTTCCAGTGCCTCGTAAGCCATCGCGCGCTCGACCATGCGCACAGCCTCGTCCTGGGACATGTACTCGGGGTGGGGCGCGCGCGGACCGATGCTGCCTCTGCGCTGGATCACCGGGCGCTGGCCCGATGCGCAGGTGAGCCTGGAAAACAGCTGCGACCCGGAGGTGATCCGGCACAGCTCGACCGGATTCTCGCGGGTGAGGCCGTAGCCCTGCGCATCCCCAGCGAGTTCCGCGGCTGCGGCGTGGCCGCTGGCCAGGCCAAGGACAACGGCGCTGAGTCGCGTCAGCTTCCGCATCAGGCTCCAATGCCGTTCCATGAGGCCACCTCCCGGCTTTTCCACAGCCTACCGGACTCCAGCGCGAAGGCCGGGCAAAGCAGCACGGGACCGGGCCACGCAGCCGGCGTCCGGCTACGCGCCCGCGCCGCTGCGGGTGGAGATCCAGCCATGGATCAGACCCGCCTGGAAGAACCGCACCGGGCGCGCGAAGCCGCCGGCGCGCAGGATCGCCTCCACCTGCGCCGGCGGCAGCACCGCCACGTCCTCCCGGTAGGCGCGGCGGATGCGCTCGATCGCCTCGGCCGGCACGTCGGCGCCGGACAGCATCGTCATCCAGTCCTGCAGCTGCAGCGCGTATTCCGGCGAGGCGGTGTCCGCGGCCAGGTCCGAGCTGGCCAGGCGCCCGCCCGGCACCAACCGCTGCGCGATCTGGCCGAAGAACGCCGCCCGCGCATCGACGTCGGTGATGAACTGCGAGACCAGGAAGCAGGTCACCGCGTCGTGCAGCGGCCCTTCCGGCAACGTCTCCAGGAAGCCGGCATGGAACCGGCAGCGCCCGATGAAGCCCTCCTCCTGCGCCCGCTGCCGGCTCACCTCCAGCA
>JAEWAG010000344.1 GCA_023391775.1 Pseudomonadota bacterium
GCACCCTGTGGCGCGACTGGTTCACCAGCATCGACCACAAGAAGATCGGCATCATGTACATGGTGCTGGGCCTGGTGATGCTGCTGCGCGGCTTCGCCGATGCGCTGATGATGCGCCTGCAGCAGGCGATGGCCTTCGGTGACAACCTCGGCTACCTGCCGCCGCACCACTACGACCAGGTGTTCACCGCCCACGGCGTGATCATGATCTTCTTCGTGGCCATGCCGCTGGTCACGGGCCTGATGAACTACCTGGTGCCGCTGCAGATCGGCACCCGCGACGTCGCCTTCCCGTTCCTCAACAACTTCAGCTTCTGGATGACCACGGCCGGCGCGGCGCTGGTCATGGTGTCGCTGTTCGTGGGCGAGTTCGCCAAGACCGGCTGGCTGGCCTACCCGCCGCTGTCGGGCATCGACTACAGCCCCGACGTGGGCATGGACTACTACATCTGGGCCTTGCAGATAGCCGGCGTAGGCACATTGCTGTCCGGCGTGAACCTGGTGGTGACCATCGTCAAGATGCGCGCCCCGGGCATGACCCTGATGAAGATGCCGGTGTTCACCTGGACCGCGCTGTGCACCAACGTGCTCATCGTGGTGAGCTTCCCGGTGCTGACCGCCGTGCTGGCGCTGCTGACCCTGGACCGTTACGTGGGAACGAACTTCTTCACGAACGACCTGGGCGGCAACCCCATGATGTACGTGAACCTGATCTGGATCTGGGGCCACCCGGAGGTCTACATCCTGATCCTGCCGCTGTTCGGCGTGTTCTCGGAAATCGTCTCGACCTACTCGGGCAAGCGCCTGTTCGGCTACAGCTCGATGGTCTACGCGACCGTGTGCATCACCATCCTGTCGTACCTGGTGTGGCTGCACCACTTCTTCACCATGGGTTCGGGCGCGAGCGTCAACTCGTTCTTCGGCATCACCACGATGATCATCTCGATCCCCACCGGCGCGCAGATCTTCAACTGGCTGTTCACCATGTACCGCGGCCGCATCCGCTTCGAGGTGCCGATGCTGTGGACGATCGGCTTCATGGTGACCTTCGTCGTCGGCGGCATGACCGGCGTGCTGCTGGCCGTCCCGCCTGCCGACTTCGTCCTGCACAACAGCCTGTTCCTGATCGCGCACTTCCACAACGTGATCATCGGCGGCGTGGTGTTCGGCCTGTTCGCCGGCATGACGTTCTGGTTCCCGAAGGCGTTCGGCTTCAAGCTCAACGACTTCTGGGGAAAGATGTCCTTCTGGTTCTGGCTGGCCGGCTACTGGTTCGCCTTCACCCCGCTGTACGTGCTGGGCCTGATGGGCGTGACCCGCCGCGTCAGTCACTTCACCGACCCGTCGCTGCAGATCTGGTTCATCATCGCCGCCTTCGGCGCGGTGCTGATCGCCATCGGCATCGCCTGCTTCCTGATCTGCATCTACGTCAGCTTCCGCAACCGCGAGGCCCTGCGCGACGTCACCGGCGATCCATGGGACGCCCGCAGCCTGGAGTGGTCCACCTCCTCGCCGCCGCCGGAGTACAACTTCGCCTTCACCCCGGTGGTGCATGACAACGATGCGTGGTGGGACATGAAGCAGCGTGGTGCCAAGCGTCCGCTGTCCGGCTTCACCCCGATCCACATGCCCAAGAACACCGCCGCGGGCGTGGTGATCGCCGGCCTGTCGACCTTGTGCGCCTTCGCCCTGGTCTGGCACATCTGGTGGCTGGCGATCGCGTCCTTCGCCGCTACGGTGATCGCCTCGATCGTGCACACCTTCAACTACAAGCGCGACTACTACATCCCGGCCGAGACCGTGGCCGAGACCGAAGCCGCCCGTACCGAACTGCTGAAGAACGCCCATGTCTGACGCCGCCATTGCCTCCTCGCCGCTTGCCGGCGACCCGAACCGGTTCTACGACACCAGCGCGCACCACCATCCGCAGAACGGCACGCTGCTGGGGTTCTGGATCTACCTGATGAGCGACCTGCTCATCTTCGCCTGCCTGTTCGCGGTCTACGGCGTGCTGGGGCGCAGCTACGCCGCCGGTCCCACCGGCGCGGAACTGTTCAACCTGCCGCTGGTGGCCGCCAATACGGCGATGCTGCTGTTCTCGTCCATCACCTACGGCTTTGCCATGCTGGCCATGCAGCGCCGCAACAAGGCCGGCGTGCTCGGCTGGCTGGCGGTGACCGGCATGTTCGGCCTGGCCTTCCTGGGCCTGGAGATGTACGAGTTCGCGCACCTGATCCACGTGGGCGCCAGCCCGCAGCGCAGCGCGTTCCTGTCCTCGTTCTTCGCCCTGGTCGGCACCCACGGCCTGCACGTGGCCTTCGGCATCATCTGGCTGGTGGTGCTGATGGTCCAGGTGAACCGCTATGGCCTGCACGAGGCCAACCGCCGTCGCCTGCTGTGCCTGTCGATGTTCTGGCATTTCCTCGACGTCGTATGGATCGGCGTCTTCACCTTCGTCTACCTGATGGGAGTGCTGCCATGAGCCAGCCCCACGACACCCAGCACCTGTCCGCCCACGGCCACGACGAGCACGGCGGCGAGCACCACGCCCACGACGAGGGCTCGCACGGCAGCCTGCGCGACTACGTCATCGGCTTCATCCTGTCGGTCATCCTCACCGCCATCCCGTTCTGGCTGGTGATGGGTGAGGTCATCCCGGATTCGGGCACCACCGCCCTGGTCATCCTCGGCTTCGCCGTCGTCCAGATCGTGGTGCAGATGGTCTACTTCCTGCACATGAACGCGCGCTCGGAAGGCGGCTGGAACATGCTCGCACTGATGTTCACCGTGGTCCTGGTGGTCATCGTGCTGGCCGGCTCGCTGTGGGTCATGCACCACATGAACGCCAACATGATGCCGCACATGTCCATCCACGACGCCCGCATCAGCCCCTGACGCCAAGCTCCGGGGCGGCCTGCTAGGCTGCCCCGCTGGACGTCCCGGGTACCTGCCATGACCGGCTTGCACGACGCCGGCGCCCCGCGCCGGCCCCACGGCCCCCTGGCCACCGCCATCCTGGCGGTGGCGTTCGGCTGCGGCTTCCTGCTGTTCCTCTCGCTGGGCCTGTGGCAGGTCCAGCGCATGGGCTGGAAGCACGACCTGATCGCCCGCGTGGATGCGCGCGTCCAAGCCGATCCGGTCCCTGCCCCGGACGCCGCCGCCTGGCGTGCCTCCACCCCGCTGGACCAGGAGTACCGGCGCGTGACCGTGCGCGGCCAATGGATGCCCGGCCGCGACGCGCGCGTACAGGCGCTGACTGAAGCCGGTGCCGGACGCTGGCTGCTGCGTCCGCTGCGCCGGGACGATGGAAGCGTGGTGCTGGTCAACCTCGGCTTTGTTCCGGAGGACTGGCAGGACAGCACGCCGCCTGGCGCGGAGGCGGTGGAAATCACCGGGCTTCTGCGCCTGTCCGAACCTGACGGCGGCTTCCTGCGCCGCAACGATCCGGCCCGGGACCGCTGGTACTCACGCGACGTGGCTGCCATCGCCGCCGACCGCCGCCTGGATGGCGTGCTGCCCTATTTCATTGACGCTGACGCGGCTTCCGCCGTGCAGGCCGGATCGCCGTGGCCGCGCGGCGGGCTGACGGTGGTACGGTTCCGGGATCATCACCTGGGCTACGCGCTGACCTGGTTCGCGCTCGCCCTGCTGGTCGCCTTCGGCGGCTGGCGGTTCGCGCTGGAGGAACGGCGCATCCGCCGCCACTGGCACCCGCGCAGCACGGAGCTCCCGGATGGATCCCAGCACTCCCACCACCGCACACGCGACAGCTCCTGACTCCGGCGCCGCCGGCGGTGACCAGGCCCATGGCGCGGGCATGCGCAACATGCAGCAGCTCATCGAGCTGCGCTGGTACGCCATCGTGGGGCAGATGGCGACCATCGGTTTCGTCCACTTTGCCCTGGACATCCACCTGCCGCTGGTAACGATGCTCGGCATCGCCGGCTGCCTGGCCGCGTTCAATCTCGCCTGCCTGGTCTTCTGGCGCCCCCGCCCAGGCCAGGAAGTGGGCGACCTGGCCCTGCTGGCCGCATTGCTGGTCGACGTGGCCGCGCTCAGCGCCCAGCTCTACCTCAGCGGCGGCATCACCAACCCCTTCGTGTTTCTCTACCTGCTGCAGGTGGCGCTGGGCGCGGTGCTGTTGCCGGCCTGGGCGGGCTGGATCGTGGTGCTGGCCGCGTGTGCCGGCGTGCTGGGTCTGGTGACCTTCCCCGGCCCGGTGACCATCCACGCCAATCCCGCCCTGGGTATTGCCGATCCCTACGTGCAGGGCCTGCTGGCCTGCTTCCTGCTCACTGCCACCCTCGCGGCCCTGTTCATCGGACGCATCGCCCGCATCCTGCGCGACCGCGACGCGCGCCTGGCCGATCTACGCCGGCAGGCGGTGGAGGAGGAGCACATCGTGCGCATGGGCCTGCTGGCCTCCGGTGCGGCCCATGAGCTGGGCACGCCACTGGCCACACTGTCGGTGCTGCTCGGCGACTGGCGGCGGATGGCCCCTTTCACCGAGCATCCGGACCTGCAGCAGGACCTGGACGAAATGCAGGCCCAGCTCGGCCGCTGCAAATCCATCGTCACCGGCATCCTGCTCTCGGCTGGCGACGCGCGCGGCGAGGCGCCTGCTCCCACCACCCTGGCCGCGTTCCTCGACGGGCTTGTCGACGAGTGGCGTGCCACCCGCCCGGTGGTGGCCCTCGACTACCGACGCCACCCCGATGCGGATGTTCCGATCATCTCCGACTCCGGGCTCAAGCAGATGATCGGCAATGTGCTGGACAACGCACTGGAAGCCTCACCGACCTGGCTTGGCCTCGAGGTGCGGCGCGAGGGCGCCGACGGCGAGGTGCTGGTCCTCGAGGTGAGCGACAACGGTCCCGGGTTCAGCGCCGAGACATTGGCCAATTTCGGCAAGCCGTACAATTCAAGCAAGGGGCGCCCGGGCGGTGGCCTGGGCCTGTTCCTCTCGCTCAACGTGGCACGCAGCCTCGGTGGGCGCCTGAGCGCCGCCAACCGATCGCCGACCGGCGCCAGAGTCGTGCTGGAACTTCCGCTCTCGGCACTGGCGCCACCACAGCCGGAGCCACCTGACCCGGATGCCGATGACGATGACTGAATCCGTTGCGCAGCCGCGCCGCCTGCTGGTCGTCGAGGACGACGCCGCCTTCGCCCGCACCCTGGTGCGCTCGTTCGAGCGCCGGGGCTACGAGGTCCGCCACGTTCCCGGACAGGTTGAGCTCGACGACGCCCTGCGCGACTTCGCCCCCGGTTACGCGGTAGTCGACCTCAAACTCGCCGGCGGCAGCTCCGGCTTGGCCTGCGTGCAGGCTTTGCACGAGCACGACCCGAACATGCTGATCGTGGTGCTGACCGGCTACGCCAGCATCGCCACCGCGGTGGAGGCGATCAAACTGGGCGCCTGCCACTACCTGGCCAAGCCATCCAACACCGACGACATCGAAGCCGCCTTCGGTCGTGCCGAAGGCAACGCCGATGTCAGCCTTGGCGAGCGGCCGACCTCGATCAAGACCCTGGAGTGGGAACGGATCCACGAGGTGCTGGCCGAGACCGGGTTCAACGTCTCCGAGACCGCCCGCCGCCTCGGCATGCACCGCCGCACCCTCGCCCGCAAGCTGGGCAAACAGCAGGTGAAGTGAACCCGCCTGCCTCGACGTGGCCGGACCGGCCGCGTCCACCGCAGCGGGAGGGGACGCATGGACTAGCGCCAATCCCCAACCCACCTGACCCTGCTGTTGCAGGGCATTCCTGTCGCCCTCGTCGCCGCAAGGCCTGCCCAGGCGCATCAGCAGGACGGCTGCCGCAGGGGGAATGGACAGAGTTATCTCGCAATGGAGCCCGGAAATACCATCCGGCAACCGTGTGCACGATTGAAAGACACCGCAGGTAGATCCCCTTGCGCGGCATCTCAGAACCGCCATCAGCAAGGCCCCGGCGCGAGCCGATCCGCTTCCTAGCTTCCACCACGGCCCGCGGGCGAACCCTTCCGGTCTGTCCCATGCCAGTGTCCATCCGGGTTCCGGATACGCCTCAATGGATCTGCGCATGACACGCTGCCCGCGCTCTCCCGCCCGCAGCCTGTCCGCCACGCCAGCCTTTCCGGCCTGGCAACGCAAAACGGCGGCCCCTTGGGGCCGCCGTTTGCGGGTACACGTTGGTAGCGGGGGCAGGATTTGAACCTGCGACCTTCGGGTTATGAGCCCGACGAGCTGCCAGACTGCTCCACCCCGCACCGGGTGACTGGCCGCCGGCGGGCTTGAGCCGCCGGCACTGGACACATGGTGTGCGACCAAAGAAGAAGCCCCCAGCGCTTGCTGGGGGCTTCCGGGATAAAACCCTGGCGATGACCTACTCTCGCATGGGAAACCCACACTACCATCGGCGCTGTTGCGTTTCACTTCCGAGTTCGGGATGGG
>JAEWAG010000345.1 GCA_023391775.1 Pseudomonadota bacterium
CCTCCGCGCCCGGCGCCGGGACGCGCGCCGCGGCGGGGGCAGCCGCCGGCAAGTCCGCGGCAAGGCGTGCTGCGAAGACCCCTGCAAAGGTTCCGGCCACGACCGGCGCTGCCAGGGCCAAAACCGCCAAGCCCGCCAGGCACTCCGCTGCGAAGGCCAGCACCGGCAAGGCCAGTCCGGCGAAGGCTGCCAGGGCCGGTACGCCAGCCACCGCCGGCAAGGCGGCCAGGCCCGCCGGTGGCAAGGCGCCCAGGCCGGGCGCCGGCCAGGTGGTGTCGATGAAGGAATGGGTTGACCGCAACGCCGCCGGCTCCCGGTCCGGAGGTGGTGGAGGCCGCAGGCGATGAGCGAAGGCAAGGGACCCCTGCAGTTGGATCCGCTGGCACTGGCGCAGGAAACCCTGCTGTTCCAGAAGCGCGTGACCGAGGGCATGCGCGTGCTGTCGCAGGTGGGCGAGGTCGACTACGGCGCCACCGAGCGGCAGGAGGTCTGGCGCGACGGCAAGACCGTGCTGTACCGCTTCGTCGGCGAACGCGAACCCACCGGACCGGCGCTGCTGATCGTCTATGCGCTGGTCAACCGTCCCTACATGGTCGACCTGCAGGCCGACCGCTCGCTGGTGCGCGGCCTGCTGGCGCTGGGCCTGGACGTGTACGTGCTCGACTGGGGCTATCCGGACCGGTCCGACCGTTACCTGACCCTGGACGACTACATCAACCGCTACATCGATGGCGCGGTCGACCACCTCGCCGCCAGCACTGGCGCGCCGGTGAACCTGCTGGGCGTGTGCCAGGGCGGCGCCTTCTCGCTGTGCTATGCCGCGCTGCATCCGGAGAAGGTGCGCAACCTCGTCACCATGGTCACCCCGGTGGACTTCCAGACCCCGGACAACATGCTCTCCGGCTGGGTGCGCGGGCTGGACGTGGACCTGTTCGTCGATGCGCTGGGCAACGTCCCGGCCGACCTGATGAACGCCAGTTACCTGATGCTCAAGCCGTTCCGCCTGAACCTGCAGAAGTACGTGGGGCTGGTGGACGCGCTGGAGGATCCGAAGGCGGTCGAGGATTTCCTGCGCATGGAGAAGTGGATCTTCGACTCGCCCGACCAGGCCGGCGAAGCCTTCCGCGAGTTCATCAAGCAGTTCTACCAGGGCAACGCCTTCGTCAATGGCACCGCGCGTATAGGCAGCCAGCCGGTGGACCTGGGCTTCGTGGACATGCCGGTGCTGAACATCTACGCCGAGCAGGACCACCTGGTGCCACCCGCCGCCTCGCGCGCGCTGGCCGGGCTGGTCGGCACCGGTGACTACACCGAGCTGGGTTTCCGGGGCGGGCACATCGGCCTGTATGTCTCCAGCCGCGCGCAGCGCGAGGTGCCGGCGGCGATCGAGCGCTGGCTGGCGGCCCGCCAGGGCTGAGGTCCCAGGCTGCCTGGGCCGCAATGCGTCCCGGCCGTCGGCCCCGAGGGTTCTGCGCTGCGCGAACACACGCGCCGGCGCTAGACTCGGGCCAGTTCCCACAGGAGCCGGCCATGAGTGCAACCTCCACGAGCGGACTGACCCGCTCGCTCAACGACCGCATGATCGCCGGCGTGATGGGCGGCATCGCCCGCCGCCTCGGCTGGAGCTCGACCTGGGTGCGGATCATCTACGTGGTCGGCTCCATCCTCTCCGCCGCCTTCCCCGGCGTGCTGGTCTACCTGATCCTGTGGCTGCTGATCCCCAACGAGTCCGACTGAGCCGCCGCGCCTGGCGCCGCCTGCGGCCGCTGCTGTACGCGGCCGGGATCATGTGGGCGCTGCCGTGGACCCTGCTGGGCCTGCTGCTCGGGGTGGCCGGCATGGTCCGTGGCGCACGGGTCGGGTTGAGCCGGCGCGACCGCGCGATCGTGTTCGCGCACTGGCCCTGGGGGCCCGGCGGGGCGATGACCCTGGGAAACGTGGTGCTGTGCACCCGGCCGGACCTGGACGTGGCCTGCACCACCTACGAAACCCGCGCCGGCTGGTGCCGGCATCCATCCGTGCGTCTGGGCGACCACGAACGCGCCCACGTCTACCAGTACATGCTGCTCGGGCCGCTGTTCGTGCCGGTGTATTTCGCCTGCGGTGGCATCTCGGTGCGCAATCCGCTGGAACGGGCCGCCGACCATTACGCCCTGCACGGCCACGGCTGGTGGCCCTGGACCCGCAGGGCCACCGACTGATCGTCTTGCCTCCGCCATCTCCTTGTCGCGCAAGGGAAACACGGCTTACCTACATTGGTTGCACGTGCTCCTAACGCCCCGCCGCGCACACTTGCTCGACTGGTCAACAAGAACAAGAAGAGGAAACGGCCATGACGATTGTCCTGTACGTGGGCGGCAGCAAGGACGGAACCCGTGGCTTCGTGCCCAACGGCTTCACCCGCTTCATGCGCGAGACCGTGGAATACGGGCGCGAGATCTACGTCGAGCGCATGGTGCGCCTGGCCCGTTACGGCACCGTGCGCATCATGGCGCTGGAGAGCCTGTGCGAGGACCTGGTGGCATGCTTTGCAGCCCGCCATTTCGAGGACGCGGTCCACGCCGCCTGAGCCGCACCGGCCCCGGCGTGGTGGCCCGGAACCCTCATGCAAAAGGCCCGCTCGCGCGGGCCTTTTTGCTGGTGCCGAAGGTGGGACTCGAACCCACACGATATCGCTACCGGCGGATTTTGAGTCCGCTGCGTCTACCATTCCGCCACTTCGGCGCGGGCGCGCAGTATAGCGGACGCGCGGGGCGCTACGCGGGGTCGGTGCACAGCAGCCGCTCGCGGCGGCGGGTCCAGCCCTCGCCGGGGCCGCCGCCATCCTCCGGTTCGAAGACGTGGCAGCGCAGCAGTGGGTGCTGGTACACGTGCAGGGAGACGGCGATGTCGTCGGGGCGGGGATTGCGGATGGCGTGGTACTCGTGCGGCGGGATCAGGCTGCCGGCCGAGCCGGGGCCCGCTTCGATCTGCTCTACCTCGGCGAAGCGCCAGCGGTCGCCGTCCCGGGCCCGCGGCTCGTAGCGGGTGATGGCCAGGCGGCCGTGCCAGACCCCTTCCACGCACCAGGCGCCGTCATGGTCGTGGATCAGCGTGCCCTGTGAGGGGCCCCAGGTCATGGCCACCACGCTGTACCCCAGTTCACCGCTGGCGTGCAGCTCACGCCGGGCGTAATGGTCGGCCATCGGTGCCATGGCCTCGCGCGGCAGGGCGACCTCGCGGTCGGCGAACAGCGCTACAAGGGCCTGGCGCAGGGCGGCGGTGACCCGGTCGCTGGTGCCCAGCCGCACCGCGGCATCCAGCGTCGCCACCATCTTTGCCTTGCCCTCGAAATCCACCTGCACCCCGCCGTCTGATCCGGGGCGGCAGGGTAACGGGCGGTTTGTTAGAAGAATGTTTCGCGGGAAACGATCACAGGCCGGCGAGGAAGCCGGACACCGCAGGCCCGAAGCTGTCGAAATCGACCAGGAACGCGTCGTGGCCCTGCGGCGAATCGGTGCCGATGAAGCCCGAGTCCGCGCCGCCAAGGGCCAGGCCCTCGGCCACTTCCTGCTGCTGCTCCACCGGGAACAGGATGTCGGTGCGAGCGCCGATGGCCAGCGCCTTGTCCACGCGGATGCGGGCCAGGCCGGCGAGGACGTCGCCATTGCCGTACTCGGCCACGTCGAACCAGTCCATCGAGCGGCTGAGGTAGAGGTAGCAGTTGGGGTCGTAGCGGCGCACGAAGCGGCGCGCGTGTCCTTCCAGATAGCTTTCGACCTGGAACTCCAGGCCGAAGGGATCGTCCTCGCCATGGCCGTTGGCGAACGGCGAGGACTGGTCCAGGCGCACGCGGCCGAAGCGCCCGTCCCATTCCAGGGCGGAGCGGTAGGTGATCACGCCCAGCTTGCGCGCGATGCGCATGCCGGATTCCGGGTACTGGTCGTGGTCGTAGCTGCCGCCGTTCCAGCTCGGATCCAGGCGGATGGCCTCGCGCTGCAGCGAGCGCACGGCGATGGAGAAGGGCAGGGCGCGCGCGCTGCCGGAGATGTTGATGTGGCTGCGGGCAATGCCCGGGTGGCGCAGCAGGAAGGCCAGCGCGGTCATGCCGCCCATCGAGTTGCCGATCACGCAGGCCAGCCGTTCGATGCCCAGGCCACGGATGACCGAGGCGGCCGCGTCGGCCACGTCCTCGATCGACAGCTCCGGGAAATCCAGACGATAGGGCTGGCCGGTGGCGGGGTCGAGCGAAGCCGGGCCCGTGGAACCCTTGCAGCTGCCCAGGGCGTTGACGCAGACCACGAACCAGCGGCCGGTGTCGACCGGCTTGCCCGGGCCGACCATCGCTTCCCACCAGCCCGGTGCCGGATCATGCGGGCCGGAGGCGGCGTGCGCGTCCGGCGACAGGCCGGTGAGGATCAGCACCGCGTTGCCGCCATCGGCGTCCAGCGTGCCCCAGGTCTCGAAGGCCACGCGCGCGTCGTGCAGCGCGCCGCCACGCTTCATGGGGAACGGCGAGGGCAGCGCATGGAAGCGACTGCCCGGCGGGATGAACTCGTACGCGGAGGCCTGTGGCATAGGCGCGGCAGTGTAACGGCATCGCCGCTGGCGCGCTGTCGCAAGTGACGGATGAAACGGTCCGCGCCGGGCCTGCCGCCACGAAGCGGCAGGCTGTGCGGATCAGGGCGCGGGGGCGCCGATCACCAGCTCCACCGCACCGTCGGCCGGCAGGCGCACGCGCACCGGCGCCGATTCCAGGTCACCCGCGCCGCGGTCGGCGGTGCCGCCGGCGGAGATCCGCGCCAGCACCTCCACTTCCTCCAGTGCCGACAGCTTCTGGGTCGGCATCGGGCTGTTACGGTCGTCCAGCACCACTTCCAGCGGCAGGTCCTGCAGGCGGTGGCGCTCCACCGCCACTGGCATCGGCGGGCCGCCCGGCAGGCGCGCCAGCACGAACACGGTGGCATTGCCGTCCAGACGCGCGCGGCTGGCGAAGTCCGGGTCCAGCGAGACCTTCACCACCAGGCCCTCGCCCGGTGCCGGTGCGGCGGGGCCGCCGAGCGGCGCCAGGCCGGCGTCGGCGCGGGCCGCATCGATCTGCACGCGCAGGCTGCGCGCCGTGTCCGGGTCCACGCCGTGCAACAGGCCTTCCCAGGTGGCTGCGGCC
>JAEWAG010000367.1 GCA_023391775.1 Pseudomonadota bacterium
TGGCGGGCCCAGGCTTCGGCCAGCTTCAGGTCATAGCTGTTCTGCGCATAGCCGGGGCCGTTGTAAAGCCGGGCGAAGCGTGCCCAGTCCTTGCGCTGCAGCGGCTGCAGCAGTGGCGAACCCGGCCGTGCGATGAGGCTGGCGAAGGTCTCCAGCTGGCCGTCCGCGCCGGAGGACTGGGCCTCGACGAAGGCGCCGATGCTGTCGAAGCCGCACAGCGCGTAGTTGAAACCCATGATCTGGAATGCGCCCCAGCTGGCGGACTGCATCGCCGCGGTCGGGTCCAGGGTGGCCGCGCGGTCCAGCCGCTTCCATTCCCCGGCGAGTGAGCCCGAATAGCGGCTGCGGTCCCAGGCCGGATAGCTCAGGTCCGGATGCGAGGTGCCGTAGCGGCCGGCCGTGAGGCGGTGGAATACGTGGCCCTCGAACAGCACCTTGGGCCGGCGGTCCGGCGGCGGCAGGAAGCCGCTGCCGGCCGATTCGACCTCGGCCACGGCGCGCAGCACGGCCACCTCCACCTCCAGCCGTGTCGCCAGCCGGCTCCACATCTCCGGGGTGACCTCGCGCTCCAGTTCCCTCTGTTCCATGTCCGATCCTCCCTCGTTCGACGGCGGCCGACCTGCGCGCTGCCACCGTACCGGATCGGGAGCGGAACGTCAGTCCAGCGCGGCAGCAGGGTCGCCGGGCAGGCGCACGTCCACCAGGCGCCAGCGCAGTCCCTGGCGTTGCAGGATCCACACGCTCTGCCGGCCCGGTGCGTGCGTGACCGTCACCGTGGCGCGCGACAGCGACACGTATTGCAGGCGACGATCCTGCAACGGCCGCGCCGGTTCCACCGCCCAGCCCTGGTCGATGCCGGCAGTGCGACCGCGGGTGCGCTGCCACAGCACGTGGCCCTGCAGCAGGGCGGCCACGCCCTGGGGACTGGCGGCCAGTTCGACGCCGGCGCCGGGCACACTGCTGGCAGCCGCCAGCGCGATCGCTCCCAGTGGATGGGTGGCCACGTCCGGCCCGGCGGCCCGCACCATGCGGTCCTGCACCTGCGCGCGCAGGTTGGCCTGCAGCTGCGGGAAATCGACGTGGCGGGCGAGGGCGGCGGTGTCGCGCTGCTCCAGCGCGCGCGAGATGCCGTGCACCGCCAGCCAGGGGCCGCCGGCCAGCCACGCGGCCAGCAGCAACACTGCAACCACGACGGCGCCCAGTAGCCGGCGCAGCGGGCGGTGGGGTGCACGGGCCATGCTCAGAACTCCAGGTCCAGGGCGGCGCAGAGGTAGTCGACGAACGGACCCAGTGCCGCCAGGTCGGTTTCCAGCGTTTTCAGCAGGCGCGGGCCGGTCATGGTGGCGTCCTGCAGTGGCCGCCAGGCCACCCAGTTGCGGTGGCGCAGGTCATCGATGAACTCGAAGTCCGGCGGAAAGCCGCGCGGGCTACGCACCAGCATCTGCTCCTGGTCTAGCTCGAAACGGCGCCTGAAGGCGGGTTCGTGCGCCGCCCTGCGCCAGCTGCCCGGGTTGTCGAAGATGAACTGGCGGATGCGGCGCTGGGTATCGGTCTCCGGGTGCCACAGCCCCGCGCCGACGAAGCTGCCGCCGGGCTGCAGCTGCACGTAGAACGAGGGTGCGGCGACCTCGCGGCGGCGTTCGTGGAACAGGCGCGCACCCTGCCAGGTCTTGTAGGGCGATTTGTCGTGCGAATAGCGCGCGTCGCGGTGGATGCGGAACAGCGAGCCCCCGACCGGGCGCGGATCTGCGCGGAAGTGGGGGCTGATGGTCGCCATCACCGGCTGCAGGTCGCCGACCAGGCGCAGGAACGGCTGGCGGACGTGTGTCTCGTAATCCTTGCGGTTGGCCTGGAACCAGGCCTTGTCGTTGTGCCGGGCGATCCCGTGCAGGAAGCGCAGGCTGGCCTCGCTGAAGTACGCGCTCATAGCTGGTCCTGCAGTTGCCGGCCCCACTGCTCGAGCTGGTCGAGCAGTACCAGGCGGTTGCCATCGCCGGCGTGTTGGGCGCGCAGGCTGGCGATCTCGGCGGCGAAGGTATCGAAGGTGTACTCGGACAGGCCGCTGTCGAGCTGCAGCCGGCGCCGGCGGTACTCGTCCCAGCGCGTGCGCTCGGCGGCCGTCAGCGAGCCGGGCCAGTTGCGGGCGCGGTAGCGGAACAGCAGTTCCGGCAGCCGGGTGTCGCGGAACTCGAACGGCCGGGTGCCCAGCTCCGCCGGCGCGGTGGCCCGCACCTGGTTGCACAGGCGCTTGTCGCTATCGCCACAGAAGCCGGCGTACAGCGAGGCGTCGGCATCGACGTCACCGTGGTCGCGGTTGCCGGCGTAGACCTGGCGTGCCTTCTCCGCAAGCTCCGGGCCATGGTCGCGCAGGCGTTGCGCGCGGTCCAGCAGCAGCTCCGGATCCAGCCCCAGGCGCTGGAAGTCCGGCGCGCGCAGGTGCGCCCAGGGCACCAGCATCGGCGAGCGGTTGAGGTGCACTTCCTTCAGCGGCACCCGGCTCACGCCGGGTGGCAGGTCGGCCACCGGGGTGTATAGGCGGTCGGCGATCTCGGCGGGCGTCTGCTCCAGCAGCGCATCCACGTCCCCGTCCAGGTCGAACACGATCACCCGGTTGCTGATGGCCGGATGCATGGCCAGCGGCAGCACCACCGCCGCGCACATGCGCGCGGCCGGGTAGCGCTGGGACACATGCAGCACCGGCTGCATGGCGAACGTGTCCAGCAGGCTGGCGGCGTGGCGCTTGTCGCGCAGGCGCAGCGCGTACTCCCACAGGCGCGGCTGGTGCTGGCGCAGCAGGCGTGCGAGGCCGATGGTGGCCATCACGTCCGACAGCGCTTCGTGTGCGTCGCCCTCGCGCACGTTGTTGGCCAGGGCCAGGTGTTCGAGGCGGAACGAGGTGGCCCCGTCCTCGCGGGTGGGCCATGCGATCCCTTCCGGGCGCAGGGCGTGGGCCAGGCGCAGCACGTCCAGCAGGTCCCAGCGCGAGTTGCCGCCGCGCCACTCGCGCTCGTAGGGGTCGAAGAAGTTGCGGAACAGGCTGTGGCGGATGAACTCGTCGTCGAAGCGCAGCGAGTTGTAGCCCAGCGCGCAGGTGCCCGGGCGCGCCATCTCCTCGACGATGCGGGCCACCGCCTCGGCCTCCGGAAGCCCCTCGCGCAGGGCCTGCTGCGGGGTGATGCCGGTGATCAGGGTCGCGGTCGGCGAGGGCAGGAGGTCGTCGGCGGGTTGCACGAACAGGCTGACGGGGTCATCGACCAGCTGCAGTTCGCTGTCGGTGCGCACGGCGGCGAACTGGGCGATGCGGCTGCGGCGCGGATCGGCGCCGAAGGTCTCCAGGTCGTAGAAGAGGAAGCTGTCGGTCATGCGGCTATTGGACGTGGCGCCGCCGCGGGCGGCAAGCCCGGCGGCATTCAGCCTGCGTCCCCGAGTTCCGGCAGCTCGGCCTCGATGCGCCGGGCCAGCGCGTCCCAGTCGATCGACGAGAGGTCGGCGTGGCCGGCGGTAGCCTCCACCAGGATCCTGCGTTGCAGCTGGCTGCGCGCGTGGGCGACCGCGTAGGGCACGCGCATGAAGGTCACCATCGTGTAGTGCGGCACGAAGCGGCCCGGATGCCGGGCGTGCAGCGCCTGCTCCAGCTCCCGCTGCAGCAGGAAGGCCGGATCACCGACCAGGTCGCGCATCTCGATGTAGTTCTCCAGGGCCATGGCCTGGATGGCCGCGGCGTTCGGCTTGCGCTGGGCCTCGAACGCGGCGAACGCGTCGGCCAGGGACGGGTGCCGCTCCATCGCTTCGGCCAGGGCAAGGCAGTCCTCGAACGCGCAGTTCATGCCCTGGCCGTGGAACGGGACCATCGCGTGCGCGGCGTCGCCCAGCAGCACCGCGCGCCCTTCCAGGTGCCACTGGTCCAGGTACAGCGTGCCGAGCAGGCCGGGCGGATGGTGCTCCCAGTCCTGCTCCAGGTCCGGGATCAGCGGCAGCGCATCGGGGAAGTCGCGTTCGAACAGGGCGCGCACCTCGGCACCGCTGCGCACGCTGGCGAAGCACGGGTCGCCGCTGCCGGGTGCGGCCTGGTTGGGCAGGAACAGGGTGACGGTGAAGGTGCGCTCGTCATTGGGCAGGGCGATGCACATGTAGCGCCCGCGGGGCCAGATATGCAGCGCGTGCGGCTCGATCATGAAACCGCCGTCGGCCGCCGGCGGGATGGTCAGCTCCTTGTACGAATGGTCCAGGAACTCGGTGCGCTCGCCGATGCCGGCTTTGCGCACCATCTCGGCGCGCAGCGCCGAGCCGGCGCCGTCGGTGCCGACCAGGGTGTCGAAGCGGATGTCGTGCGGCTGGTCGTGGCGGTCGTCGATGAGGCGCGCGTAGCCGGCGTCGAAATCCACCGTATGCAGGCGCCGGTGGAAGTGGACCGTGGCCCCGGCCTCCTCGGCCGCTTCCAGCAGGGTCATGTTGAGGTCGGCGCGGTGCACCGACCAGATGACTTCCGAGTCGTCGCGCCCGTAGCGCTGCAGGGCGGTCCGGCCATCGCGTCCGTGCACCATGCGGCCACGCATCATCACCGCCTGGCGCATGACCTGCTCCTCCACGCCAGCCACCTGCAGCGCGTGGCGGCCGCGTTCGGCCAGGGCCAGGTTGATCGAGCGACCGCGCTCGTAGCCCTTGATGCGCGGGTCACCGCGGCGTTCGTAGAGGGTGACCTTCCACCCGCGCCGCGAAAGCAGGATGGCCAGCAGCGAGCCGGCCAGGCCGGCGCCGATCAGGGTCAGGGAGCGGGATGCGGTGGTGTCCAATCGGGTAGTCCAACGATCCCGCCGGAGGCGCGGGGAACGGTAGGGAGGGGAGGCTGCCGGCTCCGCGGCAAGGCGCCGGAGGGGCAGGGCAGGTCGAGGCCCGGCGGGGCCGCATGCGGGGTGGTCACCTCATCAGGCGCGATATCCGCATCGGGGCAGCTCAGCGGCCACGCCAGCGTTCCACTTCCTCGACCAGGGCCAGGACGTCGGCGTAACGGTTGTACAGCGGTGCCGGCGAGATCCGGATCACGTCCGGCTCGCGCCAGTCACCAAGGATGCCGTGGCTGCGCAGGTGTTCGAACAGTTCGCGCCCCTTCTCGCGCCCGGCCAGCACCCGCAGCGAGAGCTGCGCGCCGCGTCGCTCCGGCTCGGCGGGGGTGATGATCTGCAACACGTCGGAAAGGCGCGCGCCGATCAGCTCCTCCAGCAGCCCGGTGATGCGCAGCGATTTGTCCCGCAGCGCGGCCATGCCGCCGGCGCGGTCGAACTGCTCCAGCGAGGCGCGCAGCGGCGCCAGTGCCAGCACCGGCGGGTTGGACAGCTGCCAGCCTTCGGCGCCGGCGGCGGGCACGAACTCCGGCGCCATGCGGAAGCGGGTCGATGCCTCGTGTCCCCACCAGCCGGCCATGCGCGGCAGGCCGGCGTTGGCGTGGCGCTCGTGCACGAAGCAGCCGGCCACCGCGCCGGGACCGGCGTTGACGTACTTGTAGTGGCACCACACCGCGAAGTCGGCGCCGTCATCGTGCAGGGCCAGTGGCAGGTTGCCCACGGCATGGGCCAGGTCGAAGCCGGCGATGGTGCCCTGCGCCTGTGCCAGCGCGGCGATGCGCCGCAGGTCGAAGGCCTGGCCGGTGCGGTACTGCACGCCGGGCCACAGCACCAGCGCAAGCTGCGTGCCGTGGGTGGCGATGGCCTGTTCGATCGCGGCCATGGACAGGGTGCCGTTGGGCTCGTCGGCCTCCAGTTCCACCAGGCATTCGGCCGGGTCCAGCCCACGCAGGCGGATCTGCGATTCGATCGCGTGGCGGTCCGAGGGAAACGCGCCAGCTTCCATCAGCACGCGCGTGCGTGTGCCTCGTGGCCGGTAGAAGCTGGCCAGCATCAGGTGCAGGTTCACCGTCAGCGTGTTCATCGCGACCACTTCCAGCGGCTGCGCGCCGACCAGCCGCGCCAGCGGCTCGCGCACCAGGCGGTGGTATTCCATCCACGCGGTGTCGCCGCTGAAGTGGCCCTCGACCGCCTCGCCGGCCCACTTGTCCAGCACTTCCTGCACGTAGGCACGGGCAGGACGCGGCTGCAGACCCAATGAGTTGCCGACGAAATAGACCTGGTCGCGGCCGCCATGCTGTGGCAGCAGGAATTCCCCGCGGAAGCCGCGCAGCGGATCGCTGGCGTCCAGCTCCCGGACGCGATCGGCGAGGCCGGTCACGCC
>JAEWAG010000033.1 GCA_023391775.1 Pseudomonadota bacterium
CCTCAACCGGCTGTCGGACCTGCTGTTCGTGCTGGCCCGCGTCCTGGCGCGGGAGGCTGGCGAGGGCGAGGTGATCTGGCGCCACGAGCGCCGCCACGCCGGCCGCTGAGCGGCCCGCCGGCGCGCACCCTGTGGAAAGCGCCCGCCGGCCAAGGTAGCGTGCGGACATGCTCGCCTGGACCCATGCCGCCTGCCTTGCCCACGACACCGGTCCGGACCATCCGGAGCGTCCGGCCCGCCTGCAGTCGGTCCTGGATGCCCTCCAGCAGCACTGCCCGTCCCTGGAATGGCGCGAGGCGCCCGCCGCCCGGCGTGGTGACCTGTGCCGGGTGCATACCGCCGCGATGGTGGACCAGGTGCTTGCGCCGGTGACCTCCGGCATCCATCACCTGGACGCGGAAACCCTGGTTTCCTGTGGCTCGGCGCGCGCCGCGGTGCATGCCGCCGGCGCCGGCATCGCCGCGGTCGACGGGGTGATGGCCGGGCCGCAGCGGGTCGCCTTCTGCGCGGTGCGCCCGCCGGGCCATCACGCCACCGACGACACCCCGATGGGTTTCTGCCTGCTCAACAACATCGCCGTGGCCGCGGCCCATGCCCTGGACCAGCACGGCCTGGAGCGGGTGGCGATCGTCGATTTCGACGTGCACCACGGCAACGGCACCCAGGCCATCTTCCGCGACGAACCGCGGGTGGCCTACTTCAGCACCCACCAGTCCGGCCTGTACCCGCACACCGGCCACGCCCGCGAGCGCGGCCTGGGCAACCTGCACAACGTGCTGCTGCCACCGGGCAGCGGCGGTTTCCGCTTCCGCAACACCTGGGCGGACAACCTGCTGCCGATGCTGGACGACTTCCGCCCGCAGCTGCTGCTGGTTTCCGCCGGCTTCGACGCCCACCTGGCCGACCCGCTGGCCGACCTGATGCTCGACGCCGGGGACTTCGCCTGGCTGAGCGCCGAACTGCTGGCCATCGCCCGGCGCCACGGCCAGGGCCGGCTGGTGTCGATGCTGGAAGGCGGCTACAACCTCGACGCGCTGGCCGAATGCAGCGTGGCGCACGTGCAGGCGCTCGGCGGCTGAACCCGCGCCGGACGCCATCCACCCTTTCATTGCCCGCATGCACCTGCATCCGGCAAGCTACCGCCGGTTTCCGGCCTGGACGCCCCTTCCCCCGTGCGACGCCCCCTGCGAACCCCCCTGCGCCTGCTGTCACTTTCCATCGGCGTCGCCCTTGGCGCGCCCGCGCTGGCCGACGAGAAGCCGCTGAACTGGAGCCTGTGCCCGGTGGAGGAGATCCTGCCCGCCTTCAGCGAGGCGCCGCCGGCGGACCCGGTCGCGGCCCAGTCGCGCAACGACCAGCCCACCGCCATCGAGGGCGACGAACTCAGCGGCACCGAAAGCACCCCGCAGTACCAGGGCAACGTGGCCCTGGTGCGCGGCGACCAGTTCCTGGGCACCGACCAGCTGCGCTTCGACACCGAGACCGGCCGCTACGTGGCCGAGGGCAACGTGCGCTACCAGGATTCGGGCATCCGCATCGTCGCCGACCGTGCCGAGGGCAGCCAGGACGACGACAGCCACGTCATCACCAACATCCGCTACCAGCTGGTCGATCGTCGCGGCAACGGCGGCGCCGACTCCATCTCCATGCGTGGACCGGTGGGCCAGATGTACCACTCCACCTACAGTACCTGCGAGCCCTCGCAGCGGGCCTGGGAGCTGCGCGCGCAGCGCATCGACGTGGACAACGACGAGGGCTTCGGCGTGGCCCGCAACGCGGTGCTGCGGATGGGCAGATTCCCGGTGCTGTACGTGCCGTGGATCAAGTTCCCGGTGGACGACCGCCGCCGCACCGGCCTGCTCTACCCTTCGGTAAGCACCTCCGGCCGCAACGGTTTCGACTACCGCCAGCCGATCTACCTCAACCTGGCGCCGAACTACGACGCCACCCTGACCCCGCGCATCATGACCAAGCGCGGGCTGATGCTGGATACCGAGTTCCGCTACCTGTACGAGGGCGGCCGCGGCATCCTCTCCGGCAGCTACCTGCCCGACGATGAGCTGCGCGACCGCGACCGCGGCCGCTTCCAGTTCAGCGGCTACCACAACATCGACCGCCACTGGCAGGCGCGCGCCAACCTGTCCTGGGTCAGCGACGACCGCTATGTCGAGGATTTCTCCAACCGCCTGGCGGGCGTGTCGGCCTCGTACCTGCAGAGCACCGCCGGCGTGTTCGGCACCGGCCGCACCTGGAGTGCCGGCGCCATGGCCGAGCATTACCAGCTCACCGACTACACCCTGACCGACGACAACCTGCCGTACAGCCGCCTGCCGCGGGTGTTCGCCAACTGGCAGCAGCCACTGGGCCGGTGGCTGGACGCCGGGGTCTACGCCGAGGCCGTGCGCTTCGACCACAGCGAGCGGCCGGGTGGCAGCCGCCTGGACCTCAAGCCCTTCATCTCCGCGCGCCTGGGCGGCCCGGCCTGGTACGCCACCCCCACCCTGGCCTGGCGCTACACCGCCTACCAGCTGGACGAGGAGCTGGCCGACCGTCTCAGCGGCGAGGACAACCCCAGCCGCAGCCTGCCGGTGGCCAGCTTCGACGCCGGCATGTACTTCGACCGTGACGCGACCTGGGGCGGCGAGCGCTTCCTGCACACCCTGGAGCCGCGCCTGTTCTACCTGTACGCCCCGTACCGGGATCAGGACAACCTGCCCCTGTTCGACACGCGCCCGTTCACCTTCAGCTGGGGCCAGCTGTTCCGCGACAACCGCTATTCCGGCGCGGACCGGCAGACCGACGCCAACCAGCTGACCGTGGCGCTGAGCACCCGCCTGATCCGCCAGGCCGACGGCCGCGAGAAGCTCTCGGCCAGCATCGGCCAGATCCGCTCCTTCGAGGACTCGCAGGTGGTGGCCCCGGGCGAGACCCCGGTCGCCCAGGGCAAGTCGGCCTGGGTGGCCGATGGCAACTACATGATCAACGACCGCTGGAACCTCGGCGCCTCGTACCAGTGGGACCCGAAGTTCCGCCGCGAGGACCTGGTCAGCGTGCGGGCGCGCTACCTGTGGCCGGGCGACGGCGTGGTCAACCTGACCTACCGCTACCGCCGCGAACTGCTCGAGCAGGCGGACGTGTCCTTCCTCTACCCGCTCAACCCGACCTGGAGCCTGGTGGGCCGCTACTACCACTCCATCGCCGACGACAAGCTGCTGGAGGCCATCGCCGGCGTGCAGTGGGACAGCTGCTGCCTGGCCGTGCGCGCCGTGGCGCGCCGCTACGTGCGCAACCGCGAGGGCGACCTGGACAATGCGCTGCAGGTGGAATTCGTGCTCAAGGGCGTGGGCTCGGCCGGCCAGGACACGGAGCGGACTTTGCGCCGTGCTATTCTCGGCTATCACCGCGACGACCTTTACCTGGTCCCGCCCAGCAGTACGACGCCCGACCCGGACGACTACGATCCGAACCTCATTCCGTGAGTCCATGAGCCGACGCCTTCCCGCGATTCTCCTGGCGGCCTCCGCCCTGGTGTTCCTTCCCCCCGCAAGCGAGGCCCAGGCGCAGCAGCAGCTGCAGCCGGTGGAGCGCATCGCCGCGATCGTGGACGAGGACGTGATCCTGCAGAGCGAGCTGGAACTGGCGATGCGCAACATCGCCGCCCAGTACGCCGGCCGCGAGAACCAGCTGCCGCCGCGCGCGGTGCTCGAGCGCCAGGTGCTCGAGCGCCTGGTCCTGGTGCGCCTGCAGGTGGCACGCGCCCGCAGCATGGGCATCCGGGTCAGCGACCAGGAGCTGAACCAGACCGTCGCCTCCATCGCCCAGCAGAACGGGCTGAACGTGGAGGGCCTGCGCCAGCGCCTGGCTTCGGACGGCCTGTCGTTCGAGGAGTTCCGCCGCTCGCTGAGCGACGAGATCACCGTCCAGCGCCTGCGCCAGAGCTACATCCAGCGCATCAACGTCAGCGAGGGCGAGGTCGACGCGGCGCTCGAGCGCGAGGCCACCGGTGGCCGCCAGTACCGCCTGGCCCATATCCTGGTCGCGCTGCCCGACGGCGCCACGGCCGAGCAGATCAGCACAGGCCAGCGCAAGATCGAGGGCATCCTCAACGTCATCAACAAGGGCGAGATGGACTTCGCCGCCGCCGCGGTCCGCTATTCGGACAGCCCCAACGCGCTGGAAGGCGGTGACCTGGGCTGGCGCAGCCCGGACGAGATCCCCTCCGCGTTCGCCCAGCAGATCGGGCAGATGCAGCCGGGCCAGATCTTCGGCCCGGTGCGCGGCCCGAGCGGCTTCCAGCTGCTGCTGCTGTCCGACGTGCGTGACAGCAGCTCCGGCGCCCAAGCCCTGACCGTCACCGAGTACCACGTGCGCCACATCCTGGTGCGGGTGAACGACCGCCAGGACGAGGCCACCGCGCGCGCCAAGATCGACACCCTGCGCGCCCGCGTGGCCGGTGGCGCGTCCTTCCAGGACGTGGCCCGCGAGGCGTCCGAGGACAACAGCACCCGCGGCCAGGGCGGCGACCTGGGCTGGTTCCCGGCCGACGCCTATGGCCCGGATTTCGGCAGCCAGGTGACGGCGCTGGAGGACGGTGGCATTTCCCAGCCGTTCCGTACCGACGCCGGCTGGCACATCATCGAGCGCGTCGGCGTGCGCCAGACCGACGTGACTGACGAGAACCGCCGCGCGCAGATCCGCGACACCATCGGCCGGCGCAAGCTGGAAGAGGAATACGAGCGCTCGCTGCAGGAAATGCGCGGCGAGGCCTACGTCGTGTTCCGCACCGGCGACCGCGCCGACGCCCCGGCCAACTGATCCATGCAGGCTCCACGGCTGGCGCTGGTTCCCGGCGAACCGGCCGGCATCGGCCCGGAGCTGTGCGTACGCCTGGCGCAGCAGCCGCGCCAGGACTGCCGGCTGGTCGCATTGGCCGACCCGGCCACCCTGCAGGCCGCCGCTGGCGCCCTCGGGCTGCCACTGAACCTGCTGCCCGAGCACGCACCGGCCACCGTCCCCGGCGACCTGCCCCTGCGCGTGGTCGCCAACGCGCATGCGGTGGACTTCGGCAGGCCTGATCCGCGCAATGCGCGCGCCGTGGTCGATGCCCTGCTCGCCGCGGCTGAAGGCTGCCTCGATGGCAGCTTCGACGGCATGGTCACCGGCCCGGTGCTGAAGTCGACCATCAACGAAGGCGGCATCGCCTACACCGGCACCACCGAGCTGCTGGCCGGACACGCCGGCCGCGACGTGGTGATGATGCTGGCCAACGACGTGGTACGCGTGGCCCTGGCCACCACCCACCTGCCGCTGCGGCAGGTCGCCGAGGCGATCGATGGCCGCCTGCTGCGCCAGGTGCTGGGCATCCTGCACCGCGCGATGCGCGAGGACTTCGGCATCGCCGACCCGGTGGTCGCGGTACTGGGCCTCAACCCGCATGCCGGCGAGGACGGCCACCTGGGCCGCGAGGAACTGGACGTGATGATCCCGGTGCTGGAGGCGCTGCGCGCAGAAGGCATGCGCCTGGTCGGTCCGCTGCCGGCCGATACCGCGTTCCTGCCGGGCAAGCTGCGCGGCTTCGACGCGGTGCTGGCCATGTACCACGACCAGGGCCTGCCGGTACTCAAGTACAGCGGCTTCGAGCGCGCGGTGAACCTGACCCTGGGCCTGCCCTATCCGCGCGTGGCGGTGGACCACGGCACGGCGCTGGACCTGGCCGGCAAGGGGATCGCCGATCCATCCAGCCTGCAGGCGGCCGTGGAGACCTGCGCGCGGATGGCGGCGCAGCGTCGCGACGGGTAGCGACTGCACGGGCCCTTCCTGCAGGAAGCGCGGGAGCGACGGCAAAGGCAAAGACTGGGGACCGGCTCCGGACGGGGCCGCCGCACCCCGGGTATCCGGCGCACCGCTCGGGCGCACATCCATGTGCGCACTCGCGGCCGCGACACGTCCCTGTGCCGCTTGCCCCGGATACCCGGGGTACGGCGTCCTTCGCGGACGTCGGGATCTGCTGCTTCGATGACGTCCAGCGTTTGGGTACGGACCAGATTTCCATGGCCACCAAGCATGGCGCCGGCGCGTGCGTCCTTGCACGGTCGGACGGATCAGCCGTCAGGCTGGCCGCGTCCGCTCGCCCCCTGAGGCCGCGGCACGCAAGGATGCTTCGTGCGGCGCTCCCGACAGGCAAAGCGCAATCGGCCAGGCGGGAGAGGCCACGGCTCCCATGCGCCCAGATGCGACCTGCACGCGACGCAGCGACCGAAAGCCGAACGGCGTCTTCTCCTCTTGCCGAAGTCGCGACCGCAATGCCGCGAAAAGACGCGCCGCGTCGGGTGTGTCCTGGCAGCAGCACAGGGATGTGCAGCGGTAGCGAGTGCGCACAGGAGGTGCGCCCGAGCGGCCAGGGCACACCCGGCGCGGCGCGGCTCCCACCGAAGCAGACAACAGGGGAGCTTCGCCCCTAACCTCAGCTTTGGACTCGCACTGGGCATGGCTGCCGGTCCCCGCCCCGGGACCGGCCCTGCATGCATGAAGCCCGGTTAGCGCTGGCGATCTCGGCGCCGGGCAGCGGCCGAACCGCTCGTGATCAGAACAGCTCGCCGGTGTCGCGCGCCGGGGCCGCCAGGCCCAGGTGGCGGTAAGCCTTGGACGTGGCCATGCGGCCGCGCGCGGTCCGCACCAGGTAGCCCTGCTGGATCAGGTAGGGCTCGATCACGTCTTCCAGCGTGCCGCGCTCTTCCGACAGCGAGGCGGCCAGCGATTCCACGCCCACCGGGCCACCGTCGAAGTGGCCGATGATGGTGTTGAGCAGGCGCCGGTCCAGCTCGTCGAAGCCTTCCGGGTCGACCTTGAGCATGGCCATCGCGGCCTCGGCCACGTCCTTGTCGATACGGCCACCGGCGCGCACCTGGGCGAAGTCGCGTACCCGACGCAGCAGGCGGTTGGCGATGCGCGGAGTGCCGCGTGCGCGGCGCGCGATCTCGCCGGCGCCGTCGGCTTCGCAGTCGATGCACAGAATCTTCGCCGAGCGGCGCACGATCCGGGTCAGCTCCTCCGGGCTGTAGAACTCCAGGCGCTGGACGATGCCGAAGCGGTCGCGCAGCGGCGCGGTCAGCAGGCCGGCGCGGGTGGTGGCACCGATCAGGGTGAACGGCGGCAGGTCCAGCTTGATCGAGCGCGCGGCCGGGCCCTCGCCGATCATGATGTCGATCTGGCAGTCCTCCATCGCCGGGTAGAGGATTTCCTCGACCACCGGCGACAGGCGGTGGATCTCGTCGACGAACAGCACGTCATGCGGCTGCAGGTTGGTCAGCAACGCGGCCAGGTCGCCGGCCTTCTCGATCACCGGCCCGGAGGTGACGCGCAGGTTCACACCCAGCTCGTTGGCGATGACATGGCTCAGCGTGGTTTTGCCCAGCCCCGGCGGGCCGAAGATCAGCACGTGGT
>JAEWAG010000062.1 GCA_023391775.1 Pseudomonadota bacterium
GGCGACGATGCGTCCGTTGCCGGTGCCCTCGATGCCGGCCCGGGTCATCCATTCCGGTACGTTGGGCGAGAAGCCGAAGGCGATGATCACCACGTCGGCCTCGATCACCGATTCGCTGCCCTCCACCGGCACCGCCATGCGACGGCCGCGCGCGTCCGGCTCGCCCAGCCGGGTCTCGACCACGCGCACCCCGGTGACCCGGTTCTGCGCGTCGGCCTCGATGCCCAGCGGCTGGCGGTTGAACAGGAAGCGCACGCCTTCCTCGCGGGCATTGGCCACCTCGCGTGCCGAGCCGGGCATGGAGGCCTCGTCGCGACGGTAGGCGCAGGTGACGCGGCCGGCACCCAGCCGGATCGCGCTGCGCACGCAGTCCATGCCGGTGTCGCCGCCGCCCAGCACCACCACCCGGCGGCCGGCCAGGTCGGGCAGCTTGATCAGGTCTTCCCAGCCGGCGATCGGCCGCCCGGTCACGTTGGCCGGCTCGGTGCCGGTGACGATGCGTCCGTTCTGCACCAGGAACGGCAGCGCGGGCAGCACGCCCTCGGCATCCTGGCCGGGCAGGCCGCCGTCGGTGTAGCGGTAGGCGCCGGTGCCCAGGAACACCGCGTCGTACTCGGCCAGCAGCTGCTCCATGGTCACGTCGCGGCCGATCTCCACGCCGAGGCGGAACTGGATGCCCATGCCCTCCAGCACCTCGCGCCGACGCGCGATCACCGCCTTGTCCAGCTTGAAGGTGGGGATGCCGAACTGCAGCAGGCCGCCGATCTGCTCGTAGCGGTCATACACCACCGCCTGGATGCCGGCGCGCGCCAGGCGGTCGGCGCAGGCGATGCCGGCCGGCCCGGCGCCGACCACCGCCACGCGATGGCCGGTGGGCTGCACGCTGGACAGGTCCGGGCGCCAGCCCTGCTCGAAGGCGGTGTCGACGATGTACTTCTCCACCGCGCCGATGGTCACCGCGCCGAAGCCGTCGTTGAGCGTGCAGCTGCCCTCGCACAGGCGGTCCTGCGGGCACACCCGGCCGCACACTTCCGGCAGCGGGTTGGTGCTGTGACACAGGTCGGCCGCCTCGCGGATGCGGTTCTCCTGCACCAGCTGCAGCCACTGCGGGATGGCGTTGTGCACCGGGCACTTCCAGCTGCAGTACGGGTTGCCGCAGTCCAGGCAGCGCCCGGACTGGTGCTTGGCCTCCGGCGCGCCGAAGCTGCCGTACAGCTCGCCCCAGTCGCCGGAGGTACGCAGCTCGACCGGAATGCGCCGCGGCATCTCACGCGGCAGCTCGAGGAATTGGAAAACTTGCTTGCGGCTCATGCTGCGTGTCTCTGTCTTCGTTCCGCGACGTGCGGAAACCCGTGGCTCGGATGGATGGCTTCAGGCGCGCGCGTGTTTTCGCGCCGGCAGGTCGCAGGCGTCCGGCCCCGGCCTGCGCCGGAAGCCGGTGGCCAGCGGACCGGTCATGCCGCCCTCCGCAGGGTGTCGGCCAGCGCTTCGATGCTGGCGGCCTTCGGCTTCACCAGCCAGAACTTGCCGACGTAGTCGCGGAACTCATCCAAGACTTGCTGCGCCCAGATGCTGCCGGTCAACTCGCGGTGCCGGCTGACCAGCCCGTGCAGGTGCTGGCGGTAGCTCTCGAAGCCTTCCGGGCTGATGCGGTGGATGTCGATCAGCTCGTGGTTGTAGCGGTCCACGAAGTCGCGGTCCTGGTCCAGCACGTAGGCCAGGCCACCGGTGAAGCCGGCGCCGAAGTTCAGGCCGACCCGGCCCAGCACCAGCACGCAGCCGCCGGTCATGTACTCGCAGCAGTGGTCGCCTGCACCTTCCACCACCGCCAGCGCGCCGGAGTTGCGCACCGCGAAGCGCTCGCCCGCGCGACCGGCCGCGAACAGCTCGCCGCCGGTGGCGCCGTACAGGCAGGTGTTGCCGATGATCGGCGTGTTGCGCGCCTCGAAGCGCGCGCCACGCGGCGGACGCACCACCAGGCGGCCGCCGGCCATGCCCTTGCCGACGTAGTCGTTGGCCTCGCCTTCCAGCTCCAGGTTCAGTCCACCGGCGTTGAACGCGCCGAAGCTCTGGCCCGAGGTGCCGCGGAAGCGCAGGGTGATCGGCGCGTCCTCCATGCCGTGGTTGCCGTGCACGCGGGCGATGGTGCCCGACAGGCGCGCTCCGATGCTGCGGTCGGTGTTGTGGTTCAGGTAGCGGTGGTCGCCGCCGGCCTTGCTGGCGATGGCGTCGGCCAGCTGCACGTCCAGCTGGGTGGCCAGGCTGTCCGGCGACTCGTACAGGCGCGCGGCGGCGCAGCGGTCGTCCTCGCGCGGGGCCGGGACCAGCAGGCGCGACAGGTCCAGGCGCACGTCCTCGCGCGGGGCGGCGTCGATCTGCCGCAGCAGGTCGGTGCGACCGACGATCTCGTCCAGCGAGCGCGCGCCCAGCACGGCCAGCCAGCCACGCACTTCCTCGGCCAGCAGGCGGAAGAAGTTCTCCACCCGCTCCGGCAACCCGGTGAAGTGGTCCATGCGCAGGCGCTCGTCCTGCGTGGCCACGCCGGTGGCGCAGTTGTTGAGGTGGCAGATGCGCAGGTACTTGCAGCCCAGGACGATCATCGGCCCGGTACCGAAGCCGAAGCTGTCGGCGCCCAGCAGCGCGGCCTTGACTACGTCCAGGCCGGTCTTCAGGCCACCGTCGGTCTGCAGGATGGCGCGGTCGCGCAGGTCGTTGGCCACCAGCGCCTGGTGCGACTCGGCCACGCCCAGCTCCCACGGCCCGCCCGCATAGCGGATCGAGCTGACCGGCGATGCACCGGTGCCGCCATCATGGCCGGACACGGTGATCAGGTCGGCACCGGCCTTGACCACGCCGGCGGCGATCGTGCCCACGCCGGCGTGCGAGACCAGCTTCACCGACACCAGCGCCTGCGGATTGACCTGCTTGAGGTCGTAGATCAGCTGGGCCAGGTCCTCGATCGAGTAGATGTCGTGGTGCGGCGGCGGG
>JAEWAG010000223.1 GCA_023391775.1 Pseudomonadota bacterium
AGATCCTGAACCTCGCCAAGGGCTACTACAACGCCCGTCGCAAGGTTTTCCGCGTCGCCAAGCAGGCGGTCATCAAGGCGCAGCAGTACGCCTACATCGGCCGCAAGCAGAAGAAGCGCAACTTCCGTTCGCTGTGGATCACCCGCATCAACGCGGCTTCCCGCGCCAACGGCCTGAGCTACAGCCGCTTCATGAACGGCCTGCTGAAGGCCGGTATCACCCTGGACCGCAAGGTGCTGGCTGATATCGCCGTCAACGATGCGGCCGGC
Organism: Pseudomonadota bacterium; assembly: GCA_023391775.1. Lineage (GTDB taxonomy): Bacteria > Pseudomonadota > Gammaproteobacteria > Xanthomonadales > Xanthomonadaceae > Pseudoxanthomonas. The sequence continues at coordinate 270 of JAEWAG010000223.1, forward strand.
TTTACCGCCCTGGCGGAGAAGGCCAAGAGCGCTCTGGCGGCATAAGTTGCGAGTCACGCCGGGCCCGGCGACGGGCCTGGTGCAGACCACCGCATGCATGCATGGGGAAGGGCGCAAGTCCTTCCCCATTTTGTTTTTCGAAGGGCAGTTTCCATGAGCGATATCCAAACCCTGTCGGCGCGCGCGCTGGCCGACATCGCCGCGGCACAGACTCCCGAGGCGGTCGAGGCGCTGCGCGTGGGCCTGCTGGGCAAGCAGGGCAGCATCACCTCCCAGCTCAAGCAGCTCGGTGCACTGCCGCCGGACCAGCGCAAGGCCGCCGGCGAGGCGATCAACCGCGCCCGCGACGAGGTGTCCTCGGCACTGTCCGCGCGCAAGGCGCTGCTGGAGGAGGCCGCGCTCGACGCGCGCCTGGCCGGCGAGGCGGTCGACGTGACCCTGCCCGGACGCCTGCCGCAGCGTGGCGGCATCCACCCGATCACCCGCACGCTGGAGCGCATCGCCGGCATCTTCGGCAACCTCGGCTACGAGCTGGCAGACGGGCCGGAGATCGAGGACGACTGGCACAACTTCGAGGCGCTGAATTTCCCGCCGCACCATCCGGCGCGCGCCATGCACGACACCTTCTACTTCGGTGACGGGCGCCTGCTGCGCACCCACACCTCCGGCGTGCAGGTGCGCTACATGGGCGACCACGCCCCGCCGCTGCGCATGATCGCCGCCGGCAAGGTCTACCGCTCCGACAGCGACCAGACCCATTCGCCGATGTTCCACCAGGTCGAAGGCCTGCTGGTGGACGAGCACTCCACGTTCGCCGACCTCAAGGGCACGCTGAGCGAGTTCGTGCGCGCCTTTTTCGAGCGCGATTTCCAGATGCGTTTCCGGCCCAGCTATTTTCCGTTCGTGGAGCCGGGCGCGGAGGTGGATATCGCCTGGCAGCAGCCCGACGGCAGCGTGCGCTGGCTGGAGGTTCTGGGCTGCGGCATGGTCCATCCGAACGTGCTGCGCAACTGCGGCATCGACCCGGAGCGCTACACCGGCTTCGCCTTCGGGCTGGGCGTGGAGCGTTTCGCGATGCTGCGCTATGGGGTCAACGACCTGCGCGCGTTCTTCGAGAACGACGTGCGCTTCCTCCGGCAGTTCGCCTGAGGAACCTGATTGGTGATCCGGTGCCGGTGATCCGGGAGCGCGTGTACGGCGAGCCGGCCGCGCAGGATCAACCAGTGCCATCACCGTCGCCGCACTTCCAATCACGACTCACGAACTACGAATAACGGCCCTGCGATGAAATTCTCCGAAAACTGGCTGCGCAGCCACGTGTCGACCCTGGCCAACCGCGACGCGCTCGCGGCCACGCTGACGGCCATCGGCCTGGAGGTCGAGGAAGTCACCGCCCTGGGGGATGGCCTGGCCGGCGTGGTCGTCGGCCGCATCGTGGAGGCCGTCCGCCATCCGGAGGCCGACCGCCTGCAGGTTTGCAAGGTCGACATCGGCCAGGGCGAGCCGCTGCAGATCGTATGCGGCGCGCCCAATGCGCGCGTCGGCCTGGCTGCGCCGCTGGCGATGGTCGGTTCGGCGGTCGGGGGCATTTCGATCAAGGCGGCGAAGCTGCGCGGCGTGGAGTCCAACGGCATGCTGTGCTCGGCGAAGGAGCTGGGCCTGGATGTCGACGCCTCCGGGCTGCTGGAGCTTCCGTCCGACGCCCCCGCCGGCGTGCCCCTGGCCGACTACCTCGGCCTGCCCGATGCCAGCATCGAGATCAAGCTGACCCCCAACCGTGCCGACTGCTTCAGCGTGCGTGGCATTGCCCATGACGTGGCCGCAGCGCTGGCCGGCGAGGTGGCGCCGCTGGAGTCCGCGCCGGTGGCCGCGGTGACCGGTGCCGCGCTGGAAGTGTCCCTGGAAGCGGGCGAGCGCGTGCCGCGCTTCGTGGGCCGGGTGATCGAAGGCATCGACCCGTCCGTGCCCACCCCGGTGTGGATGGCCGAGCGCCTGCGCCGTTCCGGCGTGCGGCCGATCAGCTTCCTGGTCGATGTCACCCAGTACGTCATGCTGGAACTGGGCCAGCCGATGCACGCCTTCGACCTGGACCGTCTGGAAGCCCCGGTCGTGGTGCGTCCGGCGCGTGCTCGCGAAGGGTTGAAGTTGCTGGATGGCCGCGATGCCACGCTGGACGCCGGGTTCCTGGTGGTGGCCGACAGCCGCGGCGGGCACGGCGCCCGCGCGGTGGCCGTCGGCGGCATTATGGGGGGCGAGGACACCAAGGTTGGTGACACGACCACCGGCGTGTTCCTCGAGGCCGCGCACTGGGTGCCCTCGGCCATCATCGGCCGCAGCCGCCGCCTGGGCGTGCATACCGATGCCGGCCACCGTTTCGAGCGGGGCGTGGACCCGGAACTGCCGCGCCAGGCGATCGAGTACGCCACCCGCCTGATCCTGGACGTGGCCGGTGGTCGCCCGGGTCCGGTGACCGAAGCCACCATTGCCGACGCGCTGTCCGTGCCGCAGCCGATCGCCCTGCGCCGCGCGCGCATCCAGCGCGTGCTGGGCGTGGACATCGCCGATGCGGAAATCGTGCGCATCCTGCGCGCGCTGGACATGCAGGTGGCCGCGGCCGCCGACGGCTGGCAGGTCACCCCGCCCAGCCGCCGCTTCGACATCGCCATCGAGGAAGACCTGATCGAGGAACTGGCGCGGATCCACGGCTACGACCGCATTCCCGCCACCATCCCGGCCGGCCCGGCACGCGTTGCCACCACCACCGAGACTGTGGTGCCGGATGCCGACCTGCGCCGCCACCTGGTCTCGCGCGACTACCTGGAGGCGGTGTGCTTCGCCTTCGTCGGCGAAGAGCTGCTGCAGGCCTGGGGCTGCACCGCCGACACCGTTCCGCTGGCCAATCCGCTCAGCGCCGAGCTGGCGGTGATGCGCCCGCGCCTGCTGCCGGGCCTGGTCGACGCG
>JAEWAG010000254.1 GCA_023391775.1 Pseudomonadota bacterium
CACGCGCTCGAAGAAGTCGTCCTGCTCGCTCTCGATCCGGTCCGGCCACAGGTCGCGCCCGGCGGTGCGTGCACGTCCCTCGCGCACGTCCAGGTCCAGCAGCAGGGTCAGGCCCGGGCGCAGGCCCACCGCGCGCCGCTCCAGGTCCGCGATCCACTCGCGGTCCAGGCCGCGGCCGGCGCCCTGGTAGGCGTAGCTGGAGTCGGTGAAGCGGTCGCTGACCACGTAGGCGCCGCGATCGAGCGCGGGGCGCACCAGCTCGGCCACGTGCTGGGCGCGGGCGGCGAACATCAGCAGCAGCTCGGCCTGCGGCTGCAGGCGTTCGGCCGGCTCGTCCTGGCTGCCCGGCTCCAGCAGCAGGCTGCGGATGCGCTCGGCGATCGGCGTGCCGCCCGGCTCACGGGTCAGCACCACCTCGTGGCCACGCTGGGCCAGCGCCTCGCGCACGGCCGCCAGGGCGGTGCTCTTGCCGGCCCCCTCGCCGCCCTCCAGGCTGACCAGGCGCGGGTGCATCGGCAGTACGTCCTTGCCGGTCACTGGCGCGCGTCCCCTTCCGCCGGCGCCGGGCAGTTGCGCCGGCGCTGGAAGCAGTCCACCGCGCGGCTGTGCTCGGCATAGGTCGCGGAGAACACGTGGGTGCCGTCGTTGCGCGAGACGAAGAAAAGCGCATCACCCGGCTCGGGATTGACCGCCGCCCTCAGCGCGGCGCGGCCCGGCATGGCGATCGGGGTCGGCGGCAGGCCCGGGCGGGTGTACGTGTTGTACGGGGTGTCGGTGGTCAGGTCGCGCCTGCGGATGTTGCCGTCGAAGCCGCTGCCCAGGCCGTAGATCACGGTCGGGTCGGTCTGCAGCAGCATGCCCTTCTGCAGGCGACGCGAAAACACGCCGGCGATCTGCCCGCGCTCGTGCGCCTGGCCGGTCTCCTTCTCCACGATCGAGGCCAGGATCAGCGCTTCCTCCGGGCTGCGCAGCGGCGTGTCGGGTGCGCGCGCCTCCCAGGCCTCGGCCAGCGCCTGTTCCATGGCCGCGTGCGCGCGGCGCAGCACGTCCAGGTCGCTGTCACCACGCTGGTACAGGTAGGTCTCCGGCAGGAAACGGCCTTCCGGATGCTGGCCCGGCTTGCCCAGCGCCGCCATCAGCGCCGCATCGTCCAGCTCGCGGCTTTCCTGCAGCAGCGGCTCGGCCGCGGCCAGCGCGGCGCGCACCTGGCGGATGTTCCAGCCCTCGATGAGGGTGACGCGGTAGTGGATGACGCGGCCGTCGCGCATGCGCTGCAGCAGCTCGCGCGGGGTGATGCCGGGCTCCAGCGCGTACTCGCCGATCTTCAGCCGGCCGGCGGCGTCCATCTGCCGGGCCAGCAGGCGCCACTCCAGGTCGTGGCCTGCGCTCACGCCCGCCTGGCGCAGGCGCGCGACCACGGTGCGCAGGCCATCGCCGCTTTCGATCCGTACGCTGGTCGCCTCACCCGCGTAGGCGGGGCCGTCGGCGAAACGCTGGTAGTGGGTCCAGCCCCAGGCGGCCGCGCCGCCGGCCAGCAGCAGCACCGCGCACAGCACGCCCAGCGCGATTCCAAGCACTCGCTTACATCCGCCGGCCACGTCCACCTCGTTCCCTGGAAGGTCGCTCAGGATACCGCGGCGCCCGCCCGCCCCGCCGCAACGGCCCGGGGCTCACGCTTCCGGGTCCAGGGCGCGCAGCACGCCACGGGCCTTGGCACGGGTCTCGTCCAGCTCGCGCTCGGGGATCGAGTCGACCACGATGCCGGCGCCGGTGCGGAAGCGGACGCTGGCGCGCTCCACTTCCGCGCTGCGGATAAGGATGTTGAGGTCCATGTCGCCATTGCGGCCGAGCCAGCCGATCGCGCCGGTATAGGCCCCGCGCGGGCACTGCTCCAGCTCGGCGATGATCTGCATGCAGCGCACCTTGGGGCAGCCGGTGATGGTGCCGCCGGGGAAGACCGCGGCAATCACTTCACCCGGGGTGGCATCCGCACGCAGCCGCCCGCGCACGTTGCTGACGATGTGGTGCACGTGGGCATAGCTCTCCACGGTCATCAGCTCGTCGACCTCGACACTGCCCGGCGCGCACACCCGGCCCAGGTCGTTGCGCTCTAGGTCGATCAGCATCACGTGTTCGGCGCGCTCCTTGGGATGGCCGACCAGCTCGCGGATGCGCGCGGCCTCGTCGTCGCCGGCAAAGCGCGGACGGGTGCCGGCGATCGGCCGGGTCTCCACCACCGCACCCCGCACAGACACCAGGCGTTCGGGCGAGGAGCTGGCCACGGCCCAGCCGTCACCGGCGAACAGGCCGGCGAATGGCGCCGGATTGGCCTGGCGCAGGCGCGCGTACAGCGCGGCCGGATCCAGCGGCGCGTCGAAGCCGGCCTGCCAGCCGCGCGACAGGTTCACCTGGAATACGTCGCCGGCGCGCAGGTAGTCGAGGATGCGGCGGGTGCCATCCAGGAAGCGGTCCGGCGCGTCCTCGGTGATCCGGGAGGGGGGGTGCCAGGGCGGCAGCGGCGGCAGCGCGGCGGCGCGCTCCAGGTCCTGGAGGATCG
>JAEWAG010000338.1 GCA_023391775.1 Pseudomonadota bacterium
TGCTGGGGGTGCGCGCCCGGCCATTCCGGCCGGATGCCGCGATGTGGCAGGCGCCCGGCCAGGGGGACTGAGCCGGCTGCCTGCGGGTGGGGTGGCGGCTGGCCGGCACCTGCCGCTCGCCGGGGCCTCGCGGCCCGACAGCCGTCAGTCGAGGAACACCCGGCGCACGGTGTCGGCCGCAGCTTCCAGCGAGAAATGGCGCCGCACGTTGTCCAGCCCGGCGCGGGCCTGGGCCTCCCAGCGTTCGCGGTCCTGGTAGAGTGCGATCACGGCCGCGGCGAACCCCTCCGGCGCGTCCGCGACAGCCACGTCCACGCCGTCGCGCAGGTGCATACCTTCCACCGCGCAGGAGGTGGCCACCACCGGCTGGCCGTGGGCCATGCTCAGGTTGATCTTGCCCTTGACCCCCGCGCCGAAGCGCAGCGGCGCCACCGCCAGGCGCACCTGGTCCATGTACGGGGCCAGATGGGGCACGTGGCCGTGGACCACGATCCCGCCCTCGCGGTCCAGTGCGCGGATTTCCGCGGTCGGCTCCGCGCCGATGCAATGCAGCCGCACCCCGGGCAGGCGCGCCCGGACCAGGGGGAACACCTCGCGGCCGAACCACAGCATCGCGTCCACGTTCGGCGGATGGCGGAAGCCGCCGACGAAGACCAGGTCGCGGCGCTGGTCGAAGCCGGCACCGGGGCCTGCGACCTGGTGGAGGTTGGACAGCAGCTCGACCCTCACCCCCGGCGCGTCCTCGCGCAGCATGGCCTGCTCCTCGCTGCTGACCACCAGGGTCACGTCGCAGGCGTGCATGGCGGCGAGTTCGCGCTGCCGCGTGACTTCGGCCGCGCGCACCCCGGCCGCGTCGCCCGCGAGGGCCGCACCGCGCCGCTCACGCACGTAATGCAGGTCGATGGTGTCGAACACCAGGCGCGCGTGCGGCGCGTAGCGGCGCAGCAGCGCGGCGAAGCTGGCGGCGACGTGGTGGCGGGTCAGCACGATCACGTCGAAACGTGCGGCGTTGGCCTTCAGCCAGGCCGGCGCCGAGCGCGCGAATGGCGCATGCCAGGTCTCCACGCCAAGCCGTTGCAGCGCGGCGGTGGCCGCGCCGGAGTGCGCCAGCCCGGTCGGCAGGAAAGCCACGTGGGCGCCTTCGGCGACCAGCATGCGCAGCAGGTTGGCCTGGCGTAGCGAGGCCGAGTCGCGGTCCGGCCGGGGCACTTCCTCGTCGACCACCAGGATCCGGCGCTGGCGCGCGTGCAGCAGCGCCGGCGTGGGCACCGTGCCCGGTGCAGGCGCGTCGGCCAGGGCATGGGCCCACTTGGCGGCGAACACGCCGCGGTTGCGGGCCTGGTAGGCCTTGATCCCGCTGCCGGTGTCGGTGCCGGCGGTGGTGCCCTCGTCATGCACCACCCGGCTGGCCGGCTGCACCAGGACCTGGCGGCCCGCCGCGCGTACCGCGAAGGCCAGGTCGGTGTCCTCGTAGTACGCCGGGGCGTAGCGGGTGTCGAACCCGCCAACCGCGGCGAACAGGTCGCGCAGGATCGCCAGCGCCGCGCCGCTGCAGTAGTCGACCTGGCGCAGGTAGGCGTAGCGCGGGTCGTCGGCGGATTCGAAACGGCCATAGCTCCAGGCCGAGCCGTCCTTGAACACCACCGCACCCGATTCCTGCAGGCGCCCGTCGGGGTAGAGCAGCTGTGCGCCGACCAGGCCGGCGCCGGTGCGCTCGTCGAAGGTCCGCAACAAGGCGTCCAGCCAGCCGGGCTGCGGGAATGTGTCGTTGTTGAGGAACACCAGGTAGCGGCCGCGCGCCTGCGCGGCGCCGTCGTTGCAGGCCGCGATGAAGCCCCCGTTGGCTGCACGCCGGTGGTAGCGCAGGCCCTGCACCTGTCCCATCCACGCGGCGGTGGCGTCGCTGCTGCCGTCGTCGACCACGATCACCTCGCACGGGACCTCCGGCGGATGCGCGGCCAGGCTGCGCAGGCAGCCCAGGGTGGCATTGCAATGGTTGTAGACAGGGATGATGACGCTGGCCAGCGGTTCGCTGTCCCCTGGCTCCGGCACGGCGAAAGGCGCGAACGGTGCCGGCGCCGGCAGGAAGAGCGGCTGCCGTGGCGCCTCCGGCGGCGGTCGCAGGTGCACCAGCGACCGCTGCACGGTCGCGCGCCATCCACGCGCGCGCAGGCTGGACAGCCCGCGCCGCAACAGCCCCCGAAGGTGGGCAAGGCGGAACTGGAGCGCGGCCCGCCAGGAGCCCGGCTGTGTACGCATGCGGGTCTACAACTCCAACTGAAGAAGGGACATCGGTGGCCGGAAGCATGCAGGCGCCTGCGTTAGACTCGGCCAACTTCCGGATTCTCGCATCCCTGTGCCGCGACGCTCTAAACCTGCGGAAAACGAACGGCCGGTTGTGGCTGGTGGCGCACGCTGGCGCCGCCACCTGCTGACTGCAGTGCTGGCCGCCACCGCGCTGGCTGCCGGTTTCCTGGTTCCCTACATGGTGCACCTGAACCAGCAGGTCACCGAGCGCTTCGGTGCGCTGCAATGGCAGATCCCGACCCGCGTCTACGCGCGACCGCTGCAGCTGACGCCGGGTGTTGCGATGGACCCGCGCACGCTCAGGACCGAGCTGGACGCGGCCGGCTACCACGAGGACGCCGAGGGCCGGCGCCAGGGCAGCTACCACGCGGAGGAGGGACGCTTCACCATCTCCAGCCGCGGCTACGCCGACATCGACGGCCAGGTGCCGCCGCGGCGCATCGAGGTGAGCCTGTCCGGCGGCAAGGTCGGCCGCCTGCGCGATGCCGACAGCGGCCAGGCGATCAAGGCCGCGCGCCTGGATCCGGCGCGCATCGCCACGCTCTACGGCCAGCGCCAGGAAGAGCGCCGCCTGGTGCGCATCGAGGAGGTGCCGGAGCTGCTGACCACCGGCCTGCAGGCAGTGGAGGACCGCGACTTCGCCCGCCACCACGGCATCGACATCACCGGCATGATGCGCGCGGCGCTGGTCAACCTGCGCTCGGGCGAGAAGAAGCAGGGCGCCTCCACCCTGACCCAGCAGCTGGCCCGCAGCGGCCTGCTGGGCATCGGCAAGGAGCAGACCTGGACGCGCAAGTTCAACGAGATCCTGTACGCGATCATCCTGGAGGCGCGCTATGACAAGCGCACCATCCTGGAGACGTACCTCAACCAGGTGTACCTGGGCCAGCGCGGCGGCCAGGCCATCCATGGCGTTTCCTCGGGCGCGGAGTTCTGGTTCGGGCGCGACCTGGACGAGCTGACCACCGAGCAGACCGCGCTGCTGATCGGCCTGGTCAAGGGGCCGTCGTTCTACGATCCGCGCCGCCACCCGGAGCGCGCGCTGGAGCGCCGCAACGTCGCCCTGTCGATGATGCACGCCACCGGCCTGGTGGACGACGCCGAGTACGAGCGCGCCCGCAACGCGCCGCTGGGCGTGACCGCACGTGCCGGCGTTGCAGCGGCCAACCGCTTCCCGGCCTACATCGACCTGGTGCGCCGGCAGCTGGCCACGGACTATCCGGAAAGCGAACTGCAGGGTGCCGGCCTGACCGTGCTTACCGGCATGTCGCCCTCGGCCCAGGCCTATGCCGAGGGCGCGGTCACCCGCACCCTGGACGGCCTGCAGACCGGCAAGCGCCCGCCGCTGCAGGCGGCGGTGGTGGTGACCGACGTGCACGCCGGCGACGTGCTGGCGGTGGTCGGCGACCGCCACGCGGCCCAGCACGGCTTCAATCGCGCGGTCGAGGCGCAGCGCCCGGTGGGCTCGCTGCTCAAGCCGTTCGTGTACCTGATGGCGCTGGCGCAGCCGCAGCGCTTCTCGCTGGCCAGCTTCGTCGAGGACACGCCGGTGACCGTGGAGCTCGGCCGCGGCCGGCGCTGGTCGCCGGGCAACTCCGACAACCGCAGCCACGGCACGGTGCGGCTGATCGACGCGCTGGCCATGTCCTACAACCAGGCCACGGTGCGGGTCGGCATGCAGGTCGGGCCGGACCGGCTGGCGCAGCTGGCCAAGGTGCTGGCCGGGATCGAGGCCGAGCCCAATCCCTCGCTGATCCTGGGCTCCACCGACCAGAGCCCGTACGCGATGACCCAGCTGTACCAGTTCCTGGCGTCCGGCGGCGAGATCCAGCCGCTGCGCGCGGTGCGCGGCGTGCTCGATCCGCAGGGCAGGCTGCTCAAGCGCTACGACACCGCGCCGGCGCCGGCGCAGGAAGGCGATTCGATCGCGGCCAAGCTGGTGACCATCGGCCTGCAGCAGGTGGTCAGCGGCGGTACCGCCCGGCAACTGGAGCGCGACGGCCTGGGCCGTCTTTCGCCGGCGGGCAAGACCGGGACCAGCAACGACGGCCGCGACAGCTGGTTCGCCGGCTACACCGGCGACCACCTGGCGGTGGCCTGGGTGGGCAACGACCAGAACGAGCAGACCGGCCTGTACGGCGCCACCGGCGCGATGCGGATCTGGTCGGGCCTGTTCTCGCGCCTGCCGACTTCGCCGCTGCGGGTGGACGACAAGGGCGTGGACTGGCGCTGGGTCCAGGCGGACGGTTCCTACGTGACCGATGCCGACTGCCCCGGGGCGCGCCGCTTCGCCTTCGTGGCCGGCGCCGTGCCCGAGTACGCGCCGTGCGCCCCGGCCTACCCGACCGAGCTGCTGCCCGACGGTGAAGCCCAGCCGCAGGATGGCCAGCCGGGATTCTGGCGACGCCTGTTCGGCGGCGGCCGCCAGGAGCCGGCGCCGGAACCGGCCCCGCCGCAGCCACCTGCGCCATAATGGCCGCATGAGTACCTCCCCCCGTCTCCTGGCCGCGCTGCTGCCGTG
>JAEWAG010000402.1 GCA_023391775.1 Pseudomonadota bacterium
CCTGCGCGTGGGCTTCGTGCCCACCATGGGCAACCTGCACGCCGGCCACTTCTCGCTGGTGCGGCTGGTGCGCCAGCACGCCGACCGCGTGGTCTCCAGCGTGTTCGTCAATCCGACCCAGTTCGGGCCGAACGAGGACTTCACCCGCTATCCGCGTACCCCTGACGCGGATACCGCGGGCCTGGCCGAGGCCGGTTGCGACGTGCTGTGGCTGCCGACGGTCGAATCGATGTATCCGTTCGGTGTCGAGCTGGCCAGCAAGGTGCACGTGCCCGGCGTCAGCCAGGTGCTGGAGGGCGAGTGCCGTCCCGGCCATTTCGACGGCGTATGCACCGTGGTCAGCCGCCTTTTCAACCAGGTGCAGCCGGACGTTGCCGCGTTCGGGCGCAAGGACTACCAGCAGCTGGAAGTGATCCGGCAGCTGGTGGCCGACCTGCAGTTCCCGATCGAGGTCATCGGCGGGCCGATCGTGCGCGAGGCCGACGGCCTGGCGATGAGTTCGCGCAACCAGTACCTGGGCGCGGACGAGCGCCCGCGCGCGGCCACCATCCACAAGGTGCTGGACGGCATGCGCCAGGCGCACCTGGGCGGTGCCAGCCGTGCCCAGGTGGAGGCCGATGCGGCCGCCGCGCTGGCCGCGTCCGGCTTCGTGGTCGATTACGCGGTGCTGCGCCGGCCCGACCTGGCCGAGCCGGCCGAAGGCGAGGGCGGTGCGCGCGTGGCCCTGGTCGCCGCACGGCTGGGCAACACCCGCCTGATCGACAACCTCGAGTTCTGACGGCGCGGCGGTCGCGCCGCTCGCGCTGCTGTTTCGCGTGCAACGGCCGCCTGCCGGCTTGCACCGCGACGCGCGTGGTCCCACCCCCGACCCGCGCGTTGCTACCATCCACGATCCGGAGTTTTCCCCCATGCACCTGACCCTGCTCAAGGCCAAGATCCACCGCGCCACCGTCACCCATTCCGAGCTCAACTACGAGGGCTCGGTGGCGATCGACGGGCTGCTGCTCGATGCCACCGGCATCCGCGAGTTCGAGCAGGTGCACGTGTGGGACGTCACCAACGGCGCGCGCTTCACCACCTATGCGATCCGCGCCGACGAGGGCAGCGGCATCATCTCGCTCAACGGCGGCGCCGCGCGCCACGTGCAGGTGGGCGACCTGGTGATCATCGCCGCGTTCGCCGCCATGGACGCCGCCGAAGCCGACGCGTTCCAGCCGAACCTGGTGTACGTGGACGGCGACAACCGCATCACCCATACCAACCATTCCATCCCAAAGCAGGCTGCCTGATGACCACATCCGTCCCTGGTTTCGAATCCCTCCAGTCCCACGCCGCGCGCCTCTCCGGCGCCAGCATCGCCGGGCTGCTGAAAGACGAACCGGGGCGGGTGGAAAGCCACGCGCTGCAGGTCGGGCCGATCTACGCGACCTTCGCCCGGCAGCGCTATGACGCCGCCGCGTGGGAGGCGCTGCTGCAGCTGGCCAGGCAGAGCGACCTGGGCGCCGCGTTCGGGCGCCTGTTCGATGGCGAGAAGATCAACCTGACCGAAGGCCGCGCGGTACTGCACACCGCGCTGCGTGGCGACCTGTCGCAGGCGCCGGTCGCGCGCGAGGCGCACCGCACCGCGGCGCAGGTGCGCCAGCAGATGTACGACCTGGTGCGTGCGCTGGAGGCCAGCGACGTGACCGACATCGTCAGCGTCGGCATCGGCGGCTCGGACCTGGGCCCGCGCCTGGTGGTCGACGCCCTGCGCGGGCCGCTGCCGGGCCGCTTCCGCGTGCACTTCATCTCCAACGTCGACGGCGCCGCCGCGCAGCGCGTGCTGGCACCGCTGGACCCGACGCGCACCGCGGCGGTGTTCATTTCCAAGACCTTCGGCACCCAGGAGACCCTGCTCAACGGCGCCATCGTGCATGACTGGCTGGGCAGCAGCGAGCGCATCTACGCGGTGAGTGCCAACCCGGAGCGCGCCGCCGCGGCCTTCGACATCGCTCCCGAGCGGGTGCTGCCGATGTGGGACTGGGTCGGCGGCCGCTATTCGCTGTGGTCGGCGGTGGGCTTCCCGATCGCCCTGGCGATCGGCACCGAAGGCTTCGACCAGCTGCTGGCCGGCGCGGCCGAGTTCGACCGCCATGCGCTGGAAGCACCGCTGGAATCCAACCTCGCCGCGCGCCACGGCCTGACCGCGGTGTGGAACCGCAACGCGCTGGGCCTGGCCTCGCATGCGGTGATGACCTACGACCAGCGCCTGGCCTTGCTGCCGGCCTACCTGCAGCAGCTGGTGATGGAGTCGCTGGGCAAGCGCGTGCGCACCGATGGCAGCCCGGTGGCGGGCGATACCGTGCCGGTGTGGTGGGGCGGCGCTGGCACCGACGTGCAGCACAGCTTCTTCCAGGCCCTGCACCAGGGCACCGGCATCGTGCCGGCGGACTTCATCGGCACCGTGCGCAACGACGACCCGTATGCGCAGAACCACGAGGCGCTGATGTCCAACCTGCTGGCCCAGACCGAGGCGCTGGCCAACGGCCAGGCCAGCGAGGACCCGCACCGTGCCTATCCAGGCGGGCGTCCCAGCACCACCGTCCTGCTGGACGCGCTGACCCCGGCTTCGCTGGGCGCGCTGCTTGCCATGTACGAGCACAGCGTCTACGTGCAGTCGGTGATCTGGGGCATCAACGCCTTCGACCAGTTCGGTGTCGAGCTGGGCAAGCAGGTGGCCAACACCCTGCTGCCGGCGCTGCGCGGCGAGGGCCAGGCTTCAGACCCGGTGACCGCAGCCCTGATCGCGCGCCTGCGCGGCTGAGCCCGTCCGGGCGCCCGCCCCGCCCCCCCGCAGGGGTAGACAAAC
>JAEWAG010000002.1 GCA_023391775.1 Pseudomonadota bacterium
GCTCACCCGCGGCCTGAGCGGCGCCCAGGTGGATGCGGTGCAGGCCGGCCAGGCCGGCGTCTCCACCCTGGAGCACCTCTCCGGCGCGGCCCTGGCCTACCAGCGCATGGGCGGCGACCCGCGTGCCGAGGTGCTGGATGAGGCCCTGCTCGACCGCCTGGCCGCGGCAATCGCCGCCACCGGCATGGCCGTGGTGCCCACCCGCGCCAACCTGCGCCAGTTCAACGCCCCCGGCCGCCTCGGCACGGACGGCCTGCCCGGCGTGGCGCGCGTGCGTCCGCACTTCGAAGGGTTCTGGGGCTACCTGGAAGGCGCCGTCTCCGGCGAGGCGGCCAAGGCCGAAAGCGCCGCCGACCTGCGCCTGTCATCGGCCCTGCTGCCGCGGCTGCTGGCCGCCGGCGTACCGGTCGGCGCCGGCTCGGACCTGCCCGCCGCCCCCTACATGCTCCCCGGCGGCGCCCTGCACCAGGAGCTGCAGGCCCTGGTCGAAGCCGGCCTCACCCCCGTGCAGGCCCTGCAGGCCGCCACCCACACGGCAGCCCGCATCCTCGGCCGCGACGACCTCGGCCGGCTCGAACCCGGCGCGGTGGCCGACATCCTCGTGGTCGACGGCGACCCCACCACCGACATCCTCCACACCCGCCAGGTCCGCGCGGTATGGGTCGACGGCAAGGCGGTGGAACTGGACGCGGCCTGGGACCAGGTGGAGCAGGCGCTGGAGGCGGCGGCGGGGGAGAGCGAATAAGCCGCGGGCCTTTACGTAGTCATTCGACATCGCAGGGCCGGCAACGGCCCTGCCCTGCCCTCCCCTGCAAGCGTGGCGGCTTAAAACCGTTTTAAAGCGGTAGCGGGATCTACCGCCCCGCCTGGTCCGGCGCCGCCACATCCCGGGCCTGGTCCAGCGGGAAGCGTCGCCCCAGCAGCTCGAACAGGAAATAGAGAGGCGCCACGCACGCGACGGTGACCAGCATCCCGGCCCAGAACCCCTCGAGCCCGAGCCACGCCCTGATTCCTCCGGCGAGCACCATGCCCGTCAGCAGCCCCAGCCAGTTGAGATGGCTGAAATGCTTCCACCGAAGCAGGTGCGCCAGCACCACCGTCACCACGTACACCACCAGGGCCGCGAGGCTCCTGTCTTGCATTGCTTCGATGGCTTCCATGCCGTCTCTCCTTGTTGTTGGGAAAACAATGCGGTCACGGCGGCTTGGCGAACCAACCGTCTGCGACCCGGTTGCGGGCGGCCTCAAAAGACCACTCTGACCCTTGTTTCGGGTCGCCCGGCTCGAGGCCATGACGGTCGCCCGCCCCTGCCTCACCGGCCATTGTCGGAGCCCACGCGAGTACGAGCGCCAGCGCCCCGATGCAGCGCGGTGTGGACCGAGCCCCGTTGGCGACCGACTTGCGTCTGCGAAAAATCACTCTGCCCCCTCAGCTCGCCCATACGAATCGATCCGCCGGACCCGGCTGCACTTCACAGAGGTGAACTCGATGACATGGCAGAACCCAAACCTGCCTGTCTCTCTCACGACGCTTCCGCTGACAGCCCCCACCTTCCCGTGCGAAATCGCGTGCTCGATCGCCAGGCTGGCTGGAGCGCCCCCTGACGCAACCTGTTCCAGGATGGCCTCGGCGGTTGTCCGCGTGCCGCCCGGATGGCTCCAGTGAGCCCCAGGGTCGAGGACTTGAGACAGGAAGCCGGTGTCTTGTGTCGCCAACGCGACAGCGATGTCCTCAGCCATCCTGTTCTTTGGCGAGTTGCCACAATCCGAACTGCGGCTTACCTCCGTCATCGGCCTCTCTCCTTTGTTGACGCCCGGATCAAGCCGCGCCGCAAAGCGGCCCCGGCTGGGAACTATGGTCAGGACTCACGCACTGTTGCGGTTGGCACGAAGGGAGGAAATGAACCCGACCCCGGTACGACCATCCGCGCCCCCGTCTGCGGACAACCTCAGAAAGAGCACTCTGACCCCTGTTTCGATAGCAGAGCGCCGGTGATGATCGTTGCCGGGTTCACGCGCCTCTCCCCCTGAAGGCTAACGCCTGAATTAAACCGCGTCGCGACGCGGCGTCGGCTTGAATGAATTATTAGGCTGCTTTGGCATACGTGCCGGCGAATGAGACGTTCATGCCAAAGTAACCGATGGGATTCTGCTCATCTACCACCAGAGATCCATCCGCGAAGGTCAAACGGACGATGTAAGGGCGGTCATCTCCGAGCAAACGGTCCTCGAAGATGGCCAAGTTGCCCTGAAGGTCTGCCAGGAAGTCCAGAGTGCCAATATTGGGTCCGTACTCGCGACTTGTACCCCAAAGAGCCTCTCCAAACACTCGAATCTCGCCGTTAGGCAGCATGCGCACGGTTAGCTCGGCGCTGCTGGAGACTTCCCCTAGCCGGATGTACTGACCATTGATCCCGGGAGACGCGGCGACGGCCTCACCGAACCGAACGTCACCGGAGAAGGCAGAGCCGATTGAAGCATCAAGCTCCGCTCGAAAGCCTTTGACCTCAGCCATTGTGAAGTTCTTGCTTTGGCTAGTAGTGCTGTCGTACCGATCATGGTGATCCAGGCATAAGAACGCCAAGTTGTCCTCGGCGTTATTGCCTGAGTTCTTGTCTAAGTGAGCGATTTGACCCTGCTTGATAGAAGTATCTCGATTCAGACCAAAGCAAATGCAACACCGCCTACGCGACCTGAGGAGGACGCGAGCTTGGACGTCGTCTTGTATCCGTTTGCGTGACATTCCGTAAGCAGGCTAACGCCTAAGTTAAGCCGAATTGCAGCGCGTAGCCGGGCACATGGCAAGCTCTTTCTGCCATGTGCCCGGCGTAGCGATGCAATTTCGGCTTGAACGCCTTGTTAGGTGTCATTTGCCTGCTCTCCCGGAGAATCACTTCTCCGGAGGTCGGAAGGATGGGGCAAAACGGTCGGAGCGGCACCCGACAAGCCGTACACCTCTACGCCTGAAAGCGTACCCTCGCTCGAGTAGATGAAGACGCCAGACATGTCATTTTTGTCGCCGAAGACATAGTCGCCGAGGACGTGAACACCCGAGGCAGGGTCAGGCTTGCCGGGAATATTAAAGTTGAAGCTGGCGCAGCCGCATTGGCAGCGCCAAGTGGATGCGGTTGCCAACTCCAGTTGGCTCAGATAATCGCGTGCCTCAGCTCCGCCGTGCTCAAGCATCCAGCGCGAGAGCTCGCGCTCGTCCTCAGTGAGTGTCCGTGTGGCTTCGCTATCTACCATGACACCTAACACCGGAATTAAGCCGACCCGCGAAGCGGGTTCGGCTTGAATGATTTGTTAGGCGCCACCGCTACGGCGCCCATGTCTCGTTTGAGGCATTTCGAGGCTGGGTCGCAACGCAAAGAACCAGACATCACCGATGACGCAGATCGCAGCTGCTACGCCCACAGCAACTTTGAAGGCGAAGGGCCAGTTCGCGAATTGGTACGCGTGTGGCAGCAGTGCGGTGAACTCGTACGGCCAGAGAGTGCCAAACAGAAGGGCAGTCCCGACGACAACGTGCAAAAGCGTCAGCCAAATTGTCTTGGCGCCTGTTGTTCCTTCAGTCATTTGAAGTCTCCATGTGACGCCTAACACCTGAGTTAAGCCGCGCCGCGAAGCGGCGTCGGCTTGGACGAATTGTTAGGCATTTCAGCCGCGGAGGTATCGGTTGTAAAGCCCGATGGCAACTAATCCGGCGATGACTACCACGACGCCAGTGACATAGAAATGCTCTTCCGTGAGGTTCCTCAGGGCCCTCCGTTTTCCAAGCAATGCTAGGACACTACCCAGAGCTACCAGCCCAAGAACCGTCAGAGCGATGTCTCGCACGGTTGCCTGGGCCCATGTTTCGAGTAGCTGCGCAAGCATGTTCTGAAAGGCCTAACGCCTGAGTTAAGCCGCGCTGCGAAGCGGCGTCGGCTTGAACGAATTGTTAGGGCTCATGCCCTTGTAAACGAAGTAGAACGCAGTGGCCCCGAGCACGCCAAGGAATCCTGCGCTGCCTATGTACTGAAAGTAATCTATCCAGCCGGCCAGCGTAAGAACGCCATTGTCAAGTGTTTGGACGCCACCAGACCAAGAGCTGGATTGCGTCCCAACGGCCCTGAAAGGGTGCTGCCAGATCGCGGCAGGCACCACGCCAATGACCAGCCCGGCTGAAAGCATTGGCAGTAAACGAAACTTACCGACGCGTAGAAGCCAGCCCGCCACAACAAGACCGAGCAGTATGGTGTGAGCAAACGCAACGACTACGGCCACGATAAAGACCAGCGGCCAGATTGGATTTGGATTGTTACGATCTAAGGCAAAGAACAGGCATGTGATTGCGAGTGCCGGGGCCAGTGCCGAAGCCAATGATGCGATCAGGACGGCAAAAAACTGTCTCATGAGCCCTAACGCCTAAGTTAAGCCGAGACGCGCAGTGGAGCGAAGCACATGGCAAGCTTTACCTGCCATGTGGTTTGCGTAACGAAGCGGCTTCGGCTTGAACG
>JAEWAG010000003.1 GCA_023391775.1 Pseudomonadota bacterium
GTTGGCCAGGTTGGCCAGGTCGGCGCCGGAGAAGCCGGGGGTGCCGCGCGCGATCACCATCGGCTCGACGTCGTCGGCCAGCGGCAGCTTGCGCATGTGCACCTTGAGGATCTGCTCGCGGCCCTTCACGTCGGGCAGGCCCACCACCACCTGGCGGTCGAAGCGACCGGGACGCAGCAGCGCCGGGTCGAGCACGTCCGGGCGGTTGGTCGCGGCGATCACGATCACGCCCTCGCCGCCCTCGAAGCCGTCCATCTCCACCAGCAGCTGGTTGAGGGTCTGCTCGCGCTCGTCGTGGCCGCCGCCCAGGCCGGCGCCGCGATGGCGGCCGACCGCATCGATCTCGTCGATGAAGATGATGCACGGGGCGTGCTTCTTGGCCTGCTCGAACATGTCGCGCACGCGGCTGGCGCCGACGCCGACGAACATCTCGACGAAATCCGAACCGGAGATCGAGAAGAACGGCACCCGCGCCTCGCCGGCGATGGCGCGCGCCAGCAGGGTCTTGCCGGTGCCCGGCGGGCCGACCATCAGCACGCCGCGCGGGATCTTGCCGCCCAACTTCTGGAACTTGGACGGGTCGCGCAGGAATTCGACCAGCTCGCCGACCTCCTCCTTGGCCTCGTCGCAGCCGGCGACGTCGGCGAAGGTCACCTTGACCTGGTCCTCGCCCTGCAGCTTGGCGCGGGACTTGCCGAAGGACATCGCGCCCTTGGCGCCGCCGCCGCCACCCTGCATCTGCCGCATCATGAAGATCCAGAACCCGATCAGCAGCAGGATCGGGAGGAAGTTCAGCACGATGCCCCAGAAGCCCGGCCCGGTGGAGGGCTTCTCGCGGACCACGTCCACGTTCTTGGTGTACAGCTGGTCGATCAGCTTCGCGTCGTTCGGGCCGATCACCTGGCCCTGGGTGCCATCGGCACGCGTGTAGCGGATCGCGTTGGCGGTGAACGTGCTGTCGTCGGTGATCGTCACCGAGCGGATGCGACCGGCGTCCACGTCCTGCAGGAAGCGCGTATAGCTGGGCGTCTCGCCGGTGGTGACGGTGCCGGCACCACGCGGGGAGAAGCTCTGGAAGACCACCATCAGCACGACGGCGACGACCACCCAAAGCAGCAGATTCTTGGTCAAGTCGTTCATCCTCATCGGCTCCGGTGTTCCTTTCTTTCCTGCATGAATTCGTCTGGACTGGCGTGTTCGGCCAGCTTACTTCATCCGCGCCAGCTTGCCCTGGCCGAGGGCATAGACCTCTGGTGAACGCTTGCGCGAGGCCGCCGGCTTGCGGATGACGACCTTTTCGTAACGGCGGCGGAGCTGTCGCACGTACTCGTCGAAGCCCACCCCCTGGAACAGCTTGATCAGGAAAGCGCCCCCGGGACGCAGGTGGTTGTCGGCGAATTCCAGCGCCAGCTCGGCCAGGTGCATGGCCCGCGGCTGGTCCACCGCGTCCACGCCACTCATATTGGGGGCCATGTCCGACAGTACAAGGTCGACCGGTTGGCCATCCAGCAGGGATTCCAGCTGGGATAAGACGGTATCCTCCCTGAAATCCCCATGAAGGAACTCGACCCCGGCCAGCGGCGGCATGTCCAGGATGTCCAGCGCCACCACCCGGCCGCTGTCACCCAGGGCCTGGCGCACGAACTGGGACCAGCCGCCGGGGGCGGCGCCCAGGTCGACCACGGCCATGCCGGGCTTGAGCAGGCGGTCGCGCTCCAGCAGCTCCTCGAGCTTGAAAGCCGCGCGCGAGCGGAGGCCGGCCGCCTGGGCCTTCTTCACGTAAGGATCGGAGAAGTGCTCGCGGAGCCAGCGGTGGCTGCTCTTGCTGCGGGAGCTGCGTGACATGCGGGGGACGGGCGCCTGCGCCGCGGCGGTATGGGCGGCCATGATACCCTGATCGGCCCCTCTGCCCCCTGCCCTCCGATGTCCCTCGTGCTGACCCCTGCCCAGACCCGTTTCCTCCGTGGCCAGGCCCACGGCCTGAAGGCCCTGATGCAGGTGGGTGGCAAGGGCCTGACCCCGGCCCTGGTGGCCGAGCTGGACCAGGTCCTGGAGCGGCACGAGCTGGTGAAGGTGAAGGTCGGCGCGGACGATCGCGAGGCGCGCGACCAGATGATCGCCGAGCTCGCCAGGCAGACCGGCGCGGCCCTGGTGCAGCGGATCGGCCACACCGCCACGCTGTACCGCCCTTCGCGCGAAGCGCCCTCGATCGTGCTGCCGCGCCCCTGAACGCGGCACCGGGAGCTTTCCGATGCAGCTCAACCACGAACGCCCCGACTACGACTTCGTCCTCCGTGCCGCCGACGCCCGTAGCGCGCGGGTGAACGAGCAGCTGCTGGAACGGAGCTTCGTCATCGCACCCGACCAGCTGCTGGCTGACTGGGACGCGCCGTCCTCGGCCAGGAGCCTGGATCCGGCGCACCTGGGCCCGGTGCTGGAACTGAAGCCGGAACTGGTGATCCTGGGCACCGGCGAACAGCAGGTATTTCCGCCGCCTGCGGCGATGGCGGCCTGCCTTGCCCGCGGGGTCGGGATCGAAGCCATGGACAACGCCGCCGCCGCGCGCACGTACAACGTGCTGGCCGGCGAAGGCCGCCGCGTCGTGGTGGCCATGCTGCTGGGCTGAGGCGCGCCTGCCCGTCACGTCACCCGGCCGGGCCATGTCCGGCACCTGATGCGTGCCCGGATTCGCCGGCACGTCCCTGGCGGGCCGGCACACTGCGCACGCGGATGACGCAAGCTGTCTCTTCGGCAGATGGAACAGCGGGTCCATCGGCTTTCCGTTGTAACTCGTCCGTCACGCGCGCTTGCGATCCACCGGGTCGCGCACGGGTGAGCGCCCGGCGCATGCAGGCGCCGGGCCGGGGACCCGCCCCTGGATACCAGCGCCCGCTTACTTCCTGGGAAGGTACAGCAACGGATCCACCGGCTTGCCGTTGTAGCGGGCTCACCCGCGCGGGCGAGCGCCCGGCGCATGCAGGCGCCGGGCCGGGGATCCGCCCCTGAATACCGGCGCCCGCTTACCTCTTGGGAAGGTACAGCAGCGGATCCACCGGCTTTCCGTTGTAGCGGGCGAACCCGCGCCGCCTGCGCCCCACCGGGTCGCGCGCGGGTGAGCGCCCGGCGCATGCAGGCGCCGGGCCGGGGATCCGCCCGGACGGGCAGCGGGAGTGCCTACTTTTTCGGTAGATAAAGCAGCGGATCCACCGGCTTTCCGTTGTAGCGGATCTCGAAATGCAGCTTGTCGCGGTCGGTACCGGTACGGCCCATCTCGGCGCTCTGCTGGCCGGCCTTCACCGCCTGGCCTTCCTTCACCAGGCGCTTGCGGTTGTGGCCGTAGGCCGACAGCCACTGCTCGTTGTGCTTGACGATGATCAGTTCGCCATAGCCCACCAGGCCGGCGCCGGAGTACACGACCACGCCATCAGCCGCGGCGTTGACCGGCTGGCCGCTGCTGCCGCCGATGTCGATGCCCTGGCGGGTCGCATTGCCTTGCACGTAGGTGCTGAGGGTCACGCCCTGCGCCGGCCACTGCCAGCGCACGTTGCTGGCCACCGG
>JAEWAG010000015.1 GCA_023391775.1 Pseudomonadota bacterium
GCTCAAGGACGCGCCGGCGGCGGCCGCGCTCGAGCAGGCCCTGGCGGCCAATCCCGACGACCACCACGCGCGCCACCTGCTGGCGGTGCACCACCTGGTCGGCGGCGACGCCGGCGCGGGGCTGGAACACCTGCTGGAAATGCTGCGCCGCGACCGCACCTACGGGGACGGCCTGGCCCGCAAGGCGCTGATCGATGCCTTCCGCGTGGTCGAGGACGAGGACCTGGTCGGCCAGTACCGCCGCCGGATGGCCTCGCTGCTGTTCTGAGTCCGGACCGCCGGCCCGCCCGCACGGCGGCCGGCGGCTCCATGTCCGCCCGGCCGCCTCGCGCGGCCGGCCGGCTCACATGCCGCGGAAGCGGTGCAGGAAACCGCCGCTGACGGGCAGCTCGCCGGCCTGCCCCTTCAACAGCAGGCTGTAGCGTCCCAGTTCGTTGCGCACCAGCCGGTCGATCGCCGACACCCGCACCACCGCGCTGCGGTGGACCTGCCAGAAGGTGTCCGGGTCCAGCCCCATCAGCAGCTCCTTGAGCGGGGTGCGGATCACCGCTTCGCCTTCGGCGGTGACCACCCGCACGTACTTGTCCTGGGCCTGGAAGAACAGCACCTCGTCGATGCCGATCATGCGCACGGTCTCGCCGACGCTGGCGGTGATCCAGCGGACCAGCTGCTCGCCGCGCGGGCGCAGGCGCGCCTCCAGCCCATCCAGCAGCCGTTCCAGGTCCGGGCCGGCGCCGGTGCCGCGCTCGGCAAGGCGCTGCTGCAACCGCGCCACCGCCTGCTCCAGCCGCTGCGGCTGCACCGGCTTGAGCAGGTAGTCGGCGGCGCCGGTTTCGAATGCGTGCACCGCGTAGTCGTCATAGGCGGTGGTGAACACCACCAGCCCGCCATGGCCGGCCACCGCGCGGGCCACGTCCATGCCGCTGGCACCGGGCATGCGGATATCCAGGAAGGCGACCATGGGCCGCTGCGCCTGTGCGGCCTGCAGCGCGGCCTCGCCGTCCTCGCACACGGCCACAAGTTCCAGCTCCGGCCAGCACTGGCCCAGCTGCTCGACCAGCGCGCGACGCTGCGGCGCCTCGTCCTCGGCCACCAGGCCGGTCACCCTTCCGATGCTCATCCGCGTGCTCCCTCCAGGGCGGCGCAGGCGATGTCGATGCGTGCCACCACGCCGCCGCCCACCGCCGACTGCAGCCGCAGCGAGGCGCCACTGCCGAACCGCTGCGCCAGCTGTTCGCGCACGTTGGCCAGCCCCATGCCGCCGCCGAGGCCGGGCCTGAGCCCGGCGCCATCGTCGATCACCCGGATGACCAGGTCGTCGTCCTGCCGGTCCACGATGATCTCCACCCGCCCGGGGCCGGGCCGCGGCTCGATGCCGTGCTTGATGGCGTTTTCCACCAGGGTGATCAGCAGCGCCGGCGGAAACGGCAGCTCGCGCAGGCCCTCGTCGATGCGTACCGCCGATGACAGGCGCCCGCCCATGCGCACCTCCATCAGCGCCAGGTAGCTGGCACAGATGTCCAGCTGCTGGCCGAGGGTGGACAGCAGCCCCTGGCCGTCGCGCAGGCGCGGGATGGTCGCGCGCAGGAAGGTGACCAGCGCGTCGAGCGTGGCCTCGGCCTGGGCCGGATCCTGGCGTACCAGCGCGCGCACCGACGCCAGTGTATTGAACAGGAAGTGCGGCTCGACCTGGGCCTGCAGCACCCCCAGGCGCAGGTCGGCCTCGCGCGCCCGCCAGGACATGTCCGCCAGCGCGATGGCGTGGTGGTGCGCCTCCCAGCGGCGGCGCTCGCTGAAGTACGCGCGCAATGCCAGTCCGCCGCCGAACAGCCCGTAGATCACCGCCAGTACTGCCAGGTTCACCGCCAGCAGCAGGCCCCTGGCGATCACGCCCAGCTCCGGCGTAGGCGGGGGCGTGCTGCCGAGCATCCCCAGGCGTGGCCGCACCAGCTCCTCCACGTGCGCCGAGGCGACCCGGTCCACGCTGTAGCTCAGCACCATGCCCAGCAGCACCGCGATGACCACCCCCCATCGCTCCTGCGACTCGCGCCAGCGGCGATGCCGCACCCAGGTGCCCAGCGCCGGACCCAGCGTGGCCATCAGGCTGAAGGCCAGGAACTGCACCGCCGCCACCTGCAGTCCAAGCCGGCTGCTCTGCAGGGCCACGCCGGTGCCCAGGCCGATGACCGCCGCGACCACCGCGATCACGCTGCAGAACAGCAGGCTGCGCCGCACCAGCCAGCCGCGGCTGAACACCGGGTACTGGCGGTAACGGCTCCACACCGCGGTGCCGCCGACCAGCACCTCCGCCGGCAGCACGCCCTGCAGCGAGTATCCGGGTCCTGCGCCCATCACTGCTCCCTGTCGTCGGTCATGGCCTGCACCAGCAGGCCCAGGGCGATCACCGGGATCATCATCTCGAAGAACAGGTCCATGGCTGGCTCCCGGGAAGTTGGGTTACTGGCGCTGGCGGCGCAGGATCTGTCCGGCCTGGTGCAGCTCCAGCGAGGTCACGGCACCATCGGCGCCGCGCAGGAACACGATCTCGATGCCAAAGGCCGGCGCCTCGAACCGGTCCTTGCCGCTGGCCTCCAGCGGGAACGCACCCTGGCCGGTGGCCTGCGCCTGCAGCACGCCGCCCGCCACGCGCACCGCCAGGTCGAAGCCGGGCATCAGCGGATAGGTGCCCGCGTACGCGGCCAGTTCCGCCGGCGACAGCACCGGCGCCTGCGCCGCGCGGTCGAGGCGGGTGGCGGTGAACATGCCGCCCATCTGCATCCAGGTGAAGCCGTAGCTGCCGTCGGCACGCTTCTGCGGGCGCAGCACCGCGTCCAGCTCCAGCGGGTAGAAGTCACCGGCATCGTCGTGCCCCATGGCGTACTCGCCCTGCCCCTCGGCCTGGACGTGGAGCCTGCCGCCACGCTCGCGCAGGGTCATCTTCATCGCGCCCTGCAGCTGGTATTGGCCTGCAAGCGCCTGCAGCAATGCCGGATCCGCCGCCACCTCGCGCCGCGGCTTGCCCAGCGGCAGCGACGCGTCGACCAGGTGGTTGCCCAGGCTTCCGAGGCTTCCGATGGAGTGCCACGCCGTGTCGGAGAGGATCACCACGCCGCGCTGCCGCTGCGGATCCAGGGCCACGAACGAGGAGAAGCCGCCGGTGCCGCCTTCGTGCACCAGCACCTTGCGACCGCCCACCGGGGCGATCATCCAGTTCATGCCCATCGGCGGCGCCTCCGACAGCGGCTGGTGGGTGCGCGCCAGCGCGTCGCTGATCGGCGCATCGATCCAGCCCAGGCCGCCCTGTACGTACTTCACCATGTCGTCGAGGGTGGCGTGCACGCCGCCGACGCCGGCCAGGTCGGTGGCGAAGGTCCAGGCAGGCGTGGGCTTGCGGTTCGGCGTGTGGCCGGTCGCCACGCGCACGCCCTCGGGCCTGCGGTTGATGTAGGCCCGGTCCATGCCCAGCGGGGCGAACAGCCGCTCGCGCGCCAGGCTCTCGAAATCGGTGCCGGCTCGGCGCGCCACCGCGTACGACAGGACCATCGAGGCGAAGTTGGAGTACTCGAACGAGGTGCCCGGGGCCGCCTGCAGTTCCACGTCGGCCAACGAGGCCAGCAGGGCGTCGGCGTCGAGCCGGGCGTAGGGGTCGTCCATGCTGGCGGCGCCCAGCCGCGAAGGCAGCGGCGGCAGCCCGGAGGTGTGGGTCACCACGTGGCGCAGCAGGATCGGCTGGCCCTGGAAGTCCGGCACCTTCGCGCCTTCCGGCAGCCACGAGGCCAGGGTGTCGTCCAGCGAGCCCTTGCCCTGCAGCAGCAGCTCGGCCAGCAGCGCGGCGGTCATGGTCTTGCTGACCGAACCGATCTCGAAGGCCGAATCGGGGCCGCGGCGGGCGGCGGCGGGGGGGGGTGCGGGCGGGGAGGTGGG
>JAEWAG010000038.1 GCA_023391775.1 Pseudomonadota bacterium
CCACCGTGCTGGTGCCCAACTCCGAGCTGATCACCAAGGCGGTGCGCAACCGCACCTACGCCAATGCCGAGGGCCTGGTGAAGATCGTGCTGCCGATGCCGCTGTCCACCGACGCGGACCTGGTGCGCGAACTGCTGCTGGAGGCCATGCGCAACCACCCCGGCGTACTCGATGCCCCCGCCCCGGCGGTCACCCTGGACGGTGTGGACGAGCGCAACCGGATGCTGTTCAGCGCGACCTGCTTCGTGGCCACGCCGCGGCTGGCCGGCGGCACGCGCAGCGAGTTGCTGTTCAACATCCTGCGCCGCCTGCGCGAGCTGCAGATCCGGATGCTGTAGCGGCGGTCACCGCAGCCGACCGGCCGCGCACAAGGGCTGGTCAGTCGACCAGGCGCAGGCGCAGTTCCTTGGGCAGGGCGAAGACCATGTTCTCCGGCTCGCCCTGCAGCTCGGTGACGCCGGCCGCACCCAGCTGGCGCAGGCGCTCGATCACCCCGTCCACCAGCACCTGCGGCGCCGAGGCACCGGCGGTCAGGCCGACATGGCGCTTGCCGGCCACCCAGGCCGGGTCGATCTCATGGGCGCCGTCGATCAGGTACGACTCCACGCCCTCGCGCCGGGCCAGCTCGGCCAGGCGGTTTGAGTTGGAGCTGTTGGGCGAACCGACCACCAGCACCAGGTCGCAGCGGCCAGCCAGCTCGCGCACCGCGTCCTGGCGGTTCTGGGTGGCGTAGCAGATGTCGTCGTTCTTCGGCCCCTGGATCGCCGGGAAGCGCCGCTGCAGCGCTTCGATAATCCCGCGGGTGTCGTCCACCGACAGGGTGGTCTGGGTCGTATAGAACAGGTTCTCGGGCTGGGCCACCTGCAGCGTGGCGACATCCTCCACGCCCTCCACCAGGTAGATGCTGCCGCCGCCGCACTGGGCGTCCCACTGCCCCATCGTGCCCTCGACCTCCGGGTGCCCGGCGTGGCCGATCAGCACCACGTCGCGGCCGGCACGGCAGTGGCGCGCCACTTCCAGGTGGACCTTGGTCACCAGCGGGCAGGTCGCATCGAACACCTTGAGCCCGCGCTGGGCGGCCTCGTTGCGCACGTCCTTGGAGACGCCGTGGGCGCTGAAGATCACCGTGTTGCCGTCCGGGACCTCGTCCAGCTCCTCGACGAAGATCGCCCCGCGCGCGCGCAGATCCTCGACGACGAAGCGGTTGTGTACCACCTCGTGACGCACGTAGATCGGCGCGCCCAGGGTCTCGATGGCGCGCTTGACGATCTCGATCGCGCGGTCGACGCCGGCGCAGAAGCCACGGGGGTTGGCGAGGATGACGTCCATGGCGGGATTATCCGATATTCGGGCCGGGCCGGCCGGCGGAGAGGCCGAGGGGGTTCAGGAACCGGCCTTCGGCGCGCGGGCACGCGGGTCGAACAGCCCGAACAGGGCAATGCCGATGGCCCCGCCGACCACCGCGCAGTCGGCGATGTTGAACGCCGGCCAGTAGTAGTCCTGCCAGTGCCACTGGATGAAATCGACCACGTGGCCATGGACCAGGCGGTCGATCACGTTGCCCAGGGCACCGCCGATCACCAGCGAGTACGGCAGCGCCTGCCTCCAGTCGCCGCGCGGCGTGCGCCACAGCCACCAGCCCATCAGGCCGCTGATGGCGAACGCCAGCACGCTGAAGAACACGATCTGCCAGCCACCGGCGTTGGCGAGGAAGCTGAAGGCCGCCCCGGTGTTGTAGGTGCGGTACCAGTTCCAGAAGCCTTCGATCACCGGCACGGCGGTGTACTCGGGCAGGCTGGACAGCACCCAGGCCTTGCTCCACTGGTCCAGGCCGATGACCACCGCCGACAGCAGCAGCCACACCATCGCATTGGGCCGCGGGTTGGTGCGCGCCATGCTCAGAACCACCTCCGCACTTCGCCGGGGCCTTCGATGTTGGACGCGCAGCGGCCGCAGGCCTGCGGATGCCTCGGATCGGCACCGACGTCGTCGCGGTAGTGCCAGCAGCGCACGCACTTGGGCTTGGTGGTCGGCTGGGCGGTCACGAAGATGTCGTCGGTCTGCGCCGGCACCACGGTCACGTCGCCACTGATGAACAGGAAGCGCAGTTCATCGGCCAGCGGCTGCAGGTGTGCGGCGGTGTCCGCGCCGGCGGTCAGGGTGATCTCCGCCTCGAGCGCGGCGCCGATCTGGCCGTTGGCACGCATCGGCTCCAGCACCTTGGCCACCTGCTCGCGCAGGGCCAGCAGGCGGTCGAACTCGGCCGCGCCCAGCTCGGCGTCGGCCGGCAGCGGGGCCAGGCCTTCGTACCAGGTGGCGAACAGCACGTTCTCCTCGCGCTGACCACCGCCGGCGTCCTTCGGCAGGTAGCCCCACAGCTCGTCGGCGGTGAAGCTCAGCACCGGCGCGATCCAGCGCACGAAGGCCTCGGCGATGCGGTACATCGCGCTCTGCGCGCTGCGGCGGCCGCGCGAGTCCTCGCCCATCGTGTACAGGCGGTCCGTGGTGACGTCCAGGTACAGCGAGCCCAGGTCGACGCTGCAGAAGTACAGCAGGGCCTGGACGATGCCGGCGAAGTCGTAGCGCTCGTAGGCCGCCTTGATCTTCTCCTGCACTTCCCAGGCGCGGTGCACGATCCAGCGGTCCAGCGCGACCATGTCCTCCAGCGGGCGCAGGTCGCGCGCCGGCTCGAAGCCGTGCAGGTTCGCCAGCAGGAAGCGCGCGGTGTTGCGGATGCGGCGGTAGGCATCGGCGTTGCGCTTGAGGATCTCCTGCGACAGCGACATCTCGTTGGAGTAGTCGGCCGAGGCGATCCACAGGCGCAGGATGTCCGCGCCCAGGGTCTTCATGATGTCCTGCGGCTCGATGCCGTTGCCCAGCGACTTGGACATCTTGCGGCCGTGCTCGTCCACGGTGAAGCCGTGGGTCAGGCACTGCCGGTACGGCGCGGCCTTGTCGATCGCCACGCCGGTCAGCAGCGAGGACTGGAACCAGCCGCGGTGCTGGTCCGAGCCTTCCAGGTACAGGTCGGCCGGCTTGCCCAGGCCGCGCTCCAGGAGCACGGCCTCGTGGGTCACGCCGGAGTCGAACCAGACATCGAGGATGTCGGTGATCTTGTCGTAGTCGCCGGCCTCGTCGCCCAGCAGCTCGGCGGCGTCCAGCGAGTACCACACGTCGATGCCGCCCTGCTCCACCCGGTCGGCCACCTGGCGCATCAGCTCGCTGCTGCGCGGATGCGGTTCACCGGTCTCGCGGTGCACGAACAGGGCGATCGGCACGCCCCAGGTGCGCTGGCGCGAGATGGTCCAGTCCGGACGGCCCTCGACCATGCCGGCGATGCGGGCCTTGCCCCACTCCGGGTACCACTTGACCGTGTCGATGGCGGCCAGCGCGTCGGCGCGCAGGTTGGCCTGTTCCATCGAGATGAACCACTGCGGGGTGGCGCGGAACGCGATCGGGGTCTTGTGGCGCCAGCAGTGCGGGTAGCTGTGCTCGAGCTTGCTCGCCGCCAGCAGCACGCCGGCCTCGCGCAGCAGATCGACGATGGCGTCGTTGGCCTTCCAGATGTGCTGGCCGGCCAGCTCCACACCGCATGCGGCCGGGGTCGACGGCAGGTACACGCCGCGCCCATCAACCGGATTGAGCTGGGCGGCGGTGTACTTCTCGATCAGGCCGTAGGCCTTGCCGACCACGTAGTCGTCCTGGCCGTGGCCGGGCGCGGTGTGGACCGCGCCGGTACCGTCGTCGGCCGACACGTGGTCGCCGAGGATCACCGGGATGTCGCGGTCGGCGTAGAACGGATGGGCGAGGATCTGGTGCTCCAGCGCGGAGCCGGCGACGCGGCCGTGCACGGTCACGCCGGCCACGCCGTAGCGCTGCAGCGCGCGCTCGGCCAGCGCGTCGGCCAGCACCAGCCAGCGGC
>JAEWAG010000047.1 GCA_023391775.1 Pseudomonadota bacterium
GGCCTGGCGCGCGCCAGGCCACCGGCGCAGCCACTGAGCGTCGGGGGCGGCCGGCACGGATTACGAAGATCGGCGCTATTGCGCGATGCGCGCCGGCGCGGGCCGGGTTGGGCATGTCGGGCATCCCGTCTCCGCGAAACGTTCCGCGGGATGGGATCCATCAACGAAGCTGCCGCCCCAGTCGACCGGTACCGGGGCGATCCTGGGCCCTGGAAGACGACAGGAGCCTGCGATCGAACGCCGACCTTGAACGCCAAGGGGCGCGTTCCGCAGGACGCCGCCGGAAGGGGACGCCTGACCCTCCGCAGGCTCACACCTCCGCAGGTGCGTGCGATCAGGTCCCGACCTTGAAGCGCAGCGGACGTCACCTCCGCAGCCGGCGGGCCCAAGGTGGAGATCCCCACGCCCAGTAGACGCCCGGCTGCGCCGTTGCCCCCCGGGCGAATCCGCGGATCGCGCAACCAGTCCCGGCTGTTGCGCAACGCCACCGCGCCTGCCCATTTCCCCGCCCGCGCCGCAGGGAGTTCGCCGCCCTCAGTACTTGAAGTTGAGCTTGAGCCACGCCGTGCGGCCCGGCTCGGCAATGCGCTGCGGCTCGGCCGGATAGCCGAAGGCGCTGTTGCCGGCCAGGTTCAGGTGCTCGCTGTACTGGCGGTCGAACAGGTTGTCGATGCCCGCACTCAGCTGCAGGTTCTCGCTGAAGCGGTAGGCGCCGTTGAGCGAGAACACTGCAAAGCCCGCACTCGGCCCCAGGTCGCGGCCGACCACGTTGCCCTGGCCGGTGTTGACCCGGTGCTGCGAATCGACCACCCGCAGCAGCGTGCCCCATGACCATGGCCCGTGCCGGCCGCTGGCCGACAGGCGCGCCTCCAGCGGCGGCATCTGCGGCAGCACGCCCTCGCCCGTCTCGCCCCAGGCGTAGGCCAGCACGCCGGAGAGCTTGAGCCAGTCACGCGCCTGCCAGTCGACGCCGAACTCGCCGCCGGCGATGTCCGCGTCCAGGTTGCGTGCGCGGGTGCTGCCGCCCATCGCCATGCCGCCCGCCGCCGGCGCGTAGTCGAACAGGATGTAGTCCTCGACCCGGCCGGCGTAGACCGAGGCCCAGCCCTCCAGGCCGCCGCTGCGGAACTGCAGGCCGGCGTCGAGCTGGGTGGTGCGCTCCGGGCGCACGCCGGCGAAGGCATTGGCCGCACCTTCCGGACCAGAGGTCGGCGAGAACAGCTCCCAGTAGTCGGGCATGCGCCGGGCGTGGCCGACGCCGGCATACCAGCCGAAGCGGCCGGCCATGTCGTGCTCGTAGCGGATGAAGCCGCCCGGCAGGATCTGGCTGCGCTGCTGGCCGGAGGTGGGGTTGGGCATGGACATCATCCCGCTGCCGCTGGTCGCGCGCAGGTCATCCACTTGCGCGCGGTCCACGCGCAGGCCGGACATGACGTGCCGGACCTGGTCCAGGTGCCAGTGCGATTCGGCGAACACGCCCAGGCTGCGGAACCGCGCATCCTCGGTCCACGGCATGTGGCGCCAGGCGCCGCGGCCGGGCGCGCTGCGCCGGCGGTGCTCGCTCTGCCTGCCGTCCATGCCGGCGGTCACTTCCAGGCGCCCGCTGTGCCAGGTCAGCGCCACCCGCCCGCCCTGGCTGGTGTCGCCGACGTTGCTGGCCATCGGCATGGGCATGCTGCCGGCCGGGTCCGGATCGCGCAGCGTGTAGTTGTCCATGACGTGGTCGACCTCGTTGCGGTACACGTTGGCGGTGAGCGCATCGAGCACCTCGCCGACGTGCTTCTTCTCCAGGCGCAGGCCGATGCTGTCGCGGCGGAAGCGTGCGCCGTCCATGCCGCGGCCGGCGTAGCGGGCCTCGGCATCGCCGCCACCGGCGCTGAGCTCGAGCACGGTGTCCGGGTCCGGCGTCCAGCCGATGGCGGCGTCGGCGTTCCACTTCTCCCAGCCCGAGGGCACCTGGTCGCCGTTGCCGTCGCGGTAGTCGTCCGCGCGGGAACGGTTGGCCGAGACCCGCAGGTAGCCGCGCCCGGTGCCGGCGCTGGCGTCCACGAGCGGGTCGAAGCGGCCGTTGCTGCCGGCCAGCACGCTGCCCTGGGCGCGCACGCCGGGGCGGTCGAAATATGGCACCTCGCGCTCGAAGCGCACGGTGCCGGCGGAGGCGCCACCGCCCCACAGCACGGGCTGCGGCCCCTTGACCACGGTCAGCCGGTCGTAGGTTTCCGGTGCGATGTAGGACATGGCGTTGTCCATGCGCGAGGGACAGGCGCCGCTGAGCGCGCCGTCGTTGGTCAGCAGGGCGATACGCGAGCCGAACATGCCGCGCAGCACCGGGTCGCCGTTGGTGCCACCGCTGCGCAGGGTGGAGAAGCCGGGGATGGTCTTCAGGTAATCGGCGCCGTCGCTGGCCGGCACCGGCTGGCGTGGCAGCTTCGGATCGGTGACGAAGGTGGCGGCGGCCACCGGGGCCACGCCCAGCACCACCACGCCGTCCAGGTCGGTAGGCGCCGCGGCGGCCGCGGCCAGGTGGTGGTGGCCCGCGTTGGCCGCGCCCGCGGCGGGGGCGGCGACGGCGCACAGGGCCGCCGACAGGGCGCATGCAAGCAGGTTTCGGTTCATGGCTGCGCCTCGTGCGCGGTGCCTGGGGAGTTGCGGCCAGTCTTTGCCCGTACCGCTCCGTACGCCTTGATGGCAGTCAATTGGCGGCGGCGGCGTGGCCGCCAGTGGGGCGGACTTGACCTGGGTCAAGCGGAGCGGAGGTCGGCCCGCCGTACGCCGCCGGATTGATGCAGATCAAGGAGCGCCGGAGCCCGTGCGCGCACTGTTGGCCCCGTAGACCAACGACCCGGACGAGACAACCATGAAGACCCGCAATCCCCTTGCCATCGGTGTCCTTGCAGCGGCCATTGCCCTGGCCTCGGCCCCCGCCTTCGCCGCCGGGCCGGCCGCCGCCGGCGCCCTGCCGGTGATCCAGGCCGAGCTGACCGCACCGCCGTTCGCCCCGCCGCCGATCACGCGCAAGACCCCGGCCCACGTCGTGGTCGACCTGGAGATGGTCGAGAAGGACATGCGCATGGCCGACGGGGTCAGCTACAACTTCTGGACCTTCGGCGGCACGGTGCCGGGCAGCTTCATCCGGGTGCGCGAGGGCGACACGGTGGAGTTCAAGCTGAAGAACCACCACAGCTCGCACTTCTCCCACAACATCGACCTGCACGCGGTCAGCGGCCAGGGCGGCGGCGCCGAGGCGACCTTCACCCTGCCGGGCCGGGAAACGCAGTTCACCTTCAAGGCGCTCAACCCGGGCCTGTACATCTACCACTGCGCGATGGCCCCGGTGGGCATGCACATCGCCAACGGCATGTACGGCCTGATCCTGGTCGAGCCGGAGGAAGGCCTGGCGCCGGTGGACAAGGAGTTCTACGTGGTCCAGGGCGACTTCTACACCGAGGGCGCGCATGGCGAACCGGGCCTGCAGCCCTTCAGCCTGGAGAAGGCCATCGACGAGCACCCGACCTACGTGGTGTTCAACGGCTCGGTCGACGCGCTGCAGGGTGACAAGGCCCTGACCGCCACCGCCGGCGAGACGATCCGCATGTTCGTCGGCAACGGCGGCCCGAACCTGGTGTCGAGCTTCCACGTCATCGGCGAGATCTTCGACAAGGTCTACGTCGAGGGCGGCACCAGGTACCAGGTGAACGTGCAGACCACGCTGATCCCGGCCGGCGGCTCGGCCATGGTCGAGTTCAAGGTCGACGTCCCGGGCAACCTGGTGCTGGTGGACCACAGCATCTTCCGCACCTTCCACAAGGGCTCGCTGGGCATCATCAAGGTCGATGGCGAGGAGAACCACGACATCTACAGCGGCCAGCAGCACGACATCGAGTACCCCGAAGGCGAGCCGCAGGGCAGCCAGTACAAGTAACAACGGAGGCCGCAAGGCACGCGCCATGTCCCGCACCATCCATCCCACCGTCGGCACGGCCATCGCCGCGCTCCTCGCCCTGGCACCGGCCCTGGCCGGCGCCAGCGGC
>JAEWAG010000102.1 GCA_023391775.1 Pseudomonadota bacterium
GACAAGGACGTGCTCCAGCACCTGGAGCGCAACCTGAAGATGGTGATCTTCGGCCAGGATCCGGCGATCGAGACCCTGGCCTCGGCGATCAAGCTGGCGCGCAGCGGCCTGGGCAACCCGGACAAGCCGATCGGCAATTTCCTGTTCGCCGGCCCCACCGGCGTGGGCAAGACCGAGGTCACCCGCCAGCTGGCCCTGCAGCTGGGCATCGAGCTGGTGCGCTTCGACATGTCCGAGTACATGGAGCCGCATTCGGTGTCGCGCCTGATCGGTGCGCCTCCGGGCTATGTCGGTTTCGACCAGGGCGGCCTGCTGACCGAGAAGATCGTCAAGACGCCGCATTGCGTGCTGCTGTTGGACGAGGTGGAGAAGGCCCATCCGGACATCTTCAACATCCTGCTGCAGGTCATGGACCGCGGCGTGCTGACCGATACCAACGGGCGCGAGGCCAACTTCAAGAACGTGGTGATCGTGATGACCACCAATGCCGGCGCGGCCCAGGCCTCGCGGCGCTCGATCGGCTTCACCCGCCAGGACCATTCCAGCGACGCGATGGAAGTCATCCGCCGCAGCTTCAGCCCGGAGTTCCGCAACCGCCTCGACGCGGTGGTGCAGTTCCAGCCGCTGGGCTTCGACCACATCCTGCGGGTGGTGGACAAGTTCCTGATCGAGCTGGAGATGCAGCTCAACGAGAAGCACGTGGCCATGACCGCCTCGCCGAACGCGCGGGAGTGGCTGGCCCAGCATGGCTTCGACCCGCTGATGGGCGCACGCCCGATGGCGCGCGTTATCCAGGACAGCAGCAAGCGGCCGCTGGCCGACGAGCTGCTGTTCGGCAAGCTGGTCGACGGTGGCCGGGTGAGCATCGACGTGGTCGATGGCCAGCTGGTGGTCGAGGCCCAGTCCGAGCCGGAGCGGCTGTTGCCCGCCACGGTCTGAGGGCGGGCTTCAATCAATCGGAAGAAAAGAAGTGGCGGCCAGATGGCCACCACTTTGCCAATGGCCGCGCTGCATGCAGCAGCGGCCCGGCGAAACTTCAGCGCGCGCGGCGCTTGCGGTTGGCGAACTCCTGCGCGTCGATGGTCTCGACACTGCCCACCTGGCAGTCCTCGCGCTTGGTCCGGACCAGGGTCTGCGTGGGGCAGAGCCGGTTCTCGGTGCCTTCGGCGGAGATGCGGATGGTGCTGGTGAGCGGCAGCGAGCCGCAGTCGCCGCGGAAGGTCAGCTTGTAATGCGAATCGGAGTCGCGCAGCAGCATGCTGCGGGTGCTGCCGGCGCGCACGATCTCCTTGTCCGCGCCCAGTTCGACGCAGTCGGAGAGCGGAGCGGCAACAGCCGCGTCGGCGGCCAGGGCAGCGGCGCAGAGCAGGGTGGCGGCGAGGAGGGTCTTGGCGTTCATGGCGTTGGTCCGATGTTCTTGTGCGTGGTCCCGATTGGACCCGCAGCCAAGGCTACGGAGGCGTCGCCGGTACGGTATCTGCCTGTGGTGACAGTGACCTGTGACCTTGCATCGGAAGTGACGGTGACTTCCGGCAGGCGCCCCGTAGATGCAAGGACGGCAAACGAAAAAGGCGGCCAACCGGCCGCCTCCCTGCAGGCGCGCGTGCCGTGACGGCACGCAGGTGCTTACTTCATTCGGTAGGTGATGCGGCCCTTGGTCAGGTCGTAGGGCGTCATTTCGACCTTGACCCGGTCACCGGTCAGGATGCGGATGTAGTTCTTGCGCATGCGACCGGAGATGTGGGCGATGATCTCGTGCCCATTCTCCAGGCGGACCCGGAAGGTGGTGTTGGGCAGCGTCTCGATGACGGAGCCTTCGAACTCGATGGAGTCGTCTTTCGACATGCGTTCCCGATTATGCGCTGAGCGGAGGCGTTAAAGGCCGCAATTTTAAGGGAAAACCCCCGCCAGCGCAAAGTTTGCGGTTCAGCCAGCCAGGACGGACGCCTCCAGCCGGCCAAATCGCTCCGTCCAGGCGCCGACCTGTCCCGGCTGGTCGACCAGCGCCTGGAGCGCCGCCTGGAACTCCGGCCGGGGCCAGCGCTCGCCACCCAGCGACAGCAGGTGCGGGTTCTCAACCTGCGCGTCCAGCAGCGGCCAGCCCCACCCCCGCAGCCGGTGGGCGAGCCCGGCCAGGGCGACCTTGGAGCCGCCGGAGCGCGCGCTGAACATGCTCTCGCCGAAGAACATCCGGCCCACGGCCACGCCGTAGAGCCCGCCGACCAGCGCGTCCCCGTCCAGCACCTCGATCGAATGGGCGTGGCCCAGGTGGTGCAGGTGCAGGTAGGCTGCGCGCATCCGCGGTGTGATCCAGGTGCCGTCCTGGCCGGGCCGCGGTGCGCTGGCGCAGGCGTCCAGCACAGCCTCGAACGCGGTATCGGCCCGCACCTGCCAGGTGCTGCGGCGCAGCTGGCGGCGGAAGCGGCTGGACAGGCGCACGCCGCCAGTGCGGAACACCATTCGCGGGTCCGGGCTCCACCACAGGATGGGCTGGCCTTCGGAATACCAGGGAAAGATGCCCAGGCGGTAGGCCTGGAGCAGGCGCTGTGGATCCAGGTCGCCGCCGATGGCCAGCAGGCCGTCCGGCTCGCGCAGGGCCTGCTCGACCGGCGGGAACGGAGCGTCGCCGCGGAGCAGCGCCGGGAAGCGCGGCTCTGTCATCTCTGGCCGGCCTCGCGTTCCCGGAAGGGCGTGCGGCTGGCGAGGCTGGTGGCTTGGGCGGCGGTGACGGCCCGTTCCTCGGCGCACCACTGGCGCAGCGGCTCGCGGAAGGCCGGGTGGGCCAGGTGATGGTGGCTGTGCACCAGGGTTGGCAGGAAGCCGCGCGCCAGCTTGTGCTCGCCCTGCGCCCCGGGCTCGAAGCGGGTCAGCCCATGCTCGAGGCAATACTCGATGCCCTGGTAGTAGCAGGTCTCGAAGTGCAGGCCGGGCAGGGTGACGTCGCTGCCCCAGTAGCGCCCGTACAGGGTGTCGCCGCCGCGCAGGCAGAGCGCACCGGCGATCGATTCTCCGCCAAGATCCGCAAGCACTATCAACAGGTTACTGGACATTTCTCGCGCAATGTGTGACACGAAATCGCGGGTCAGCGCCGGCGCGTTGCCGTACTCGTGAAAGGTCTGCAGGTAGAAATGGTGGATCGCATCCAGCTCGGCTTCCCCGGCCTCCCCGCCGGAGAGGCGACGGAAGCGCACGCCGGCGCGCGCGACCTTGGCCCGTTCCTGGCGGATGTTCTTGCGGTGGCGATGGTCCATGTCGGCCAGGAAACCGTCGAAATCCCGCCAGTGGCCCGGATTGTGCCAGTGGTACTGGATGTCGCTGCGCCGGAGCCAGTCGCTGTCGAAGGCCGCGGCCTCCTCCGCGAGGTGGAAGTTCACGTGCACCGATGACAGTCCCTCGGCCGCCGCCTCGCTGACCATCGCCTGCGCCAGGGTGCGTCGCGCCTCCGGTGTAGCAGCCAGCAGCCGCGGCCCGGTGACCGGGGAGTAGGGCACGCCGAACAGCCACTTCGGGTAGTACTCCAGGCCATGGCTGGCGTAGGCGTGCGCCCAGGCGTGGTCGAACACGAACTCGCCGTGCGAGTTGGTCTTCAGGTAGCCCGGCGCGGCGGCGACCAGGCGATCGCCTTCCCACAGGGTCAGGTGCCGCGGGGTCCAGCCCCAGCCCGGACGCAGGCAGCCATGCCGTTCCAGCCCCTCCAGGAAGGCGTATGCCAGGAAGGGGTTGCGGCCGTCATGCAGCGCGTCCCATTGGGCGGCTGGGACGCTGGACAGGCTCTCCAGGCAGCGGACGACAAGGCTCATGGCGATCCCGGATTCGGCCGCGTCGCCGCGCCATGCGGTGTGACGGCCGCACGCCCGGGCTGCGTCGCCGCCCCGTTGCTTTCGAGCACCCGCACGGCGGGCCGGCGGGTGCTGGTGACGCGGCCGGGGGTGTCCGGTCCAGCGGCAGGCTGCGGGGTCTTCCGGGTCTGCACCTCAATCTCCCGCAGCCATGCGCCGTGGCCGGCCCGCGCTTACGCGTCCTTGTCCAGGAAGCGCTCGGCGTCGAGCGCGGCCATGCAGCCGAAGCCGGCCGAGGTGATGGCCTGGCGGTAATGCTGGTCGGCCACGTCGCCGGCGGCGAACACGCCCTGCACCGAGGTCTGGGTGACGTTGCCGCCCAGGCCCGAACGGATCTCGATGTAGCCGTTGTTCATCGCCAGCTGGCCTTCGAACAGGCCGGTATTGGGGTGGTGGCCGATGGCGACGAAGAAGCCGTGGGCGGCGATCTCGCGGGTGCTGCCATCGAGGATGGAGCGAACCCGCACGCCGGTGCCACCGGCGTCGTCGCCCAGCACCTCGTCCACGGCGTGGTGCCACACCGGCTCGATCAACCCGGCCTCGACCTTGGCGAACAGCTTGTCCTGCATGATCTTTTCCGCGCGCAGGGTGTCGCGGCGGTGGATCAGGTAGACCTTGCGGGCGATGTTGGACAGGTACAGCGCCTCCTCGACCGCGGTGTTGCCGCCGCCGACCACGACCACGTCCTGGCCCTTGTAGACGAAGCCGTCGCAGGTGGCGCAGGCGGAAACGCCGCGGCCCTTGAACTTCTCCTCCGACTCGATGCCCAGGTACTTGGCGGTCGCACCGGTGGCGATGATCAGCGCGTCGCAGGTGTACTCGGCGCTGTCGCCGACCAGCCGGAACGGGCGCTGCGACAGGTCGGCGGTGTGGATGTGGTCGAAGATCACCTCGGTATCGAAGCGCTCGGCATGCGCCTGCATGCGCGCCATCAGGTCCGGGCCCATCAGGCCGTGGGCATCGCCCGGCCAGTTGTCGACCTCGGTGGTCGTCATCAGCTGGCCGCCCTGCTGCAGCCCGGTGATGACCACCGGCTTGAGGTTGGCCCGGGCGGCGTAGACGGCGGCGGTCCAGCCGGCGGGGCCGGAGCCGAGGATGAGCAGACGCGAGTGCTTGGTGGCGGTCATGTATAGTCGTTCGAGGGAAGAAAGCGGCACGGGGCCGGCACATAGAGTGGCCGCGGGGCACAGGCGAATCAAGGCGAGCGCGTCGTGGCAGGCACCGGCAGGCCGCCGTTGCAGCAGGTCGCGATTTTCCATGAAGGCGCCTGCCGATTCGTTTAATATCAATGCCTAACGCAGAATTCCTGCAGCCAGTTCAAGATTGCGGAGCAACGTGGCCAAGGCATTGACGGAACGCAGCAAGTCCACCCGCGGCAAGTCGCGCGAGCCGCGCACCGCCAGCGTGGGGCGGCAGCGCCTGTGGCGTGACCTGGCGCTGATCGTGATGGCGCCGCTGCTGCTCTACCTGTTGGCCTGCCTGTTCACCTATTCGCCGGCTGACCCGGGCTGGTCGCACAGCGGCAGCGTGGTCGCGCCGGTGCAGAACCTCGGCGGCAAGGCCGGCGCGTGGATCGCCGATGTGCTGCTCAACCTGTTCGGCCATGCCGCCTTCCTGCTGCCGCTGGTGCTGGGCGCGGTGGCCTGGATCGCGCTGTTCGGCCTGGGTGAGGAGGACGAGCTTGGCCCGGCGCTGCGCCTGGTCGGCACCTTCGGTTTCCTGATCGCGGCCACCGGCCTGCTGCATGTACGCATGATCGATGTGTACACCCAGGACGTGGCCCGCGCCGGCGGAGTGATCGGCCAGTTGCTGGGCAAGTCGCTGCAGGCCGGCTTCGGCCCGCTTGGCGCCAACCTGTTCCTGATCGTGCTGGTGCTGGTCTCGGTCACCCTGGCCACCGGCCTGTCCTGGTTCTGGGTGATGGAGAAGCTCGGCGCCGGGGTGCTGTCCCTGCCGGAGCTGCTGCGCCGCAAGTCCCACCAGGCCGGCGAATGGAAGCGCACGCGGGAAATGCGCGAGGAGCGCCAGGAAGTCCGCAAGACCGAGGCCGTGCGCCAGGCCAAGCGTGAGCCGGTGCGGATCGAGCCGCCGGCCGCGCCGGTGGTGGAGAAGAGCGAGCGGGCCAAGCGCGAGACCCAGATCCCGCTGTTCCAGGGCGCCGGCAGCACGCCGGATGGCCTGCCGCCGCTGGCCCTGCTCGACGAACCCAAGCCGCAGGCCAAGGGTTATTCCGAGGAAACCCTGGAGACCCTGTCGCGGCAGATCGAGTTCAAGCTCAAGGACTTCCGCATCGACGTGCAGGTGGTCGGCGCCTATCCGGGCCCGGTGATCACCCGTTTCGAGCTGGAGCCGGCGCCGGGCGTGAAGGTCAGCCAGATCAGCTCGCTGGACAAGGACATCGCCCGCGGCCTGTCGGTCAAGTCGGTGCGCGTGGTCGACGTGATCCCGGGCAAGTCGGTGATCGGCCTGGAGATCCCCAACACCAGC
>JAEWAG010000016.1 GCA_023391775.1 Pseudomonadota bacterium
AGGCGGCCGCGGGTGCGGTTGCGCAGGCGCGCGGCGTGGCAGATGAGGTGGTCCAGCATCGGGTAGACGAAGCCGTCGAACTGGGCCTCGGCCACCGGCTTCATGCCCTGCGCGGCCAGGCCGACGGACAGGCCGGCGATGGTGGTCTCGTCCAGTGGGGTGTCCAGCACGCGCTGCGGGCCGAACTGCTGCTGCAGGCCGGCGGTGGCGCGGAACACACCGCCGTTGACGCCCACGTCCTCGCCCAGCACCAGCACCGACGGGTCGTGTTCCAGTTCCCACGCCAGGGCGCGGGTGATGGCTTCGATCAGGGTGATGGGGGCTGCGGTCGGGGTCGGGTTCATCGGCGGTTCTCCAGCCCGGGGCGCCGGGGCAGGCGCGGAATCGCCCACGCCGGCCGCCGCATGGGCGCCGGCGAGGCTGCTGTCGAGACGCGGGCTGCGGATGTCATCCATGGCGCTTCTCCAGGGCGATGGCGGCGGCGCGCTGGGCCAGCACGTCCGGCGGCGGATCGGCGTACAGGTAGTCGAACATCGCCTCCACCGGCTGCGCGGTGGTGGCCAGGTATGCATCGACCTCGATGCCGACCAGGCGCTCGCACTCGGCTTTCCATTCGGCCTCCTCGGCCTCGCTCCACGCGCCCTGAGCGGTGAGCCAGGTGCGCAGGCGCGCGATGGGCTCGCGCTCCCAGGCGGCCTTGACCTCGGCGTCGTCGCGATAGCGGCGCGCGTCGTCGGCGGTGGTGGGGTCGGACAGGCGATAGGTCAGGAACTCGATCACGCTGCCACCTTCGCCGGCGCGCGCGCGCTCCATGGCTTGGCCCATCGCGTCCAGCACGGCGACCAGGTCGTTGCCGTCGACCTGCAGCACGTGCAGGCCGCCGGCGATGCCCTTCTGCGCCAGGGTCTGCGCGCCGGTCTGGGCACTGCGCGGCACCGAGATCGCCCAGCCGTTGTTGACCACGCCCAGTACCAGCGGCAGCTGGTAGGCGCCGGCGGAGTTGAGGGCGGCGTAGAAGTCGGTCTTGGAAGTGCCGCCGTCGCCGCAGGTGGCCACGGCCACGTGCGGCTGCCCGCGCAGCTTGAAGGCGAGCGCCGAGCCGGCCGCGTGCAGGCACTGGGTGGAGATCGGCACGCAGATCGGGAAGTCGGCCACCGCGTCGCTGTCGCGCGGGAAGTCGCTGCCGCGCTCGTCGCCGCCCCAGTACATCAGGATGTCGCGCGGGCGCACGCCGCGCTCGAACATGGTGCCGATCTCGCGGTAGCTGGGCGCGAACACGTCGCCGCTGCGCATCGACGCGCCGATCCCTACGTGGGTCGCCTCATGGCCCAGGCTGGGCGCGTAGGTGCCCAGCTTGCCGGTGCGCTGCAGCGCGATCGCCTTGCTGTCGAAGGTGCGCACGAACAGCATGCGCTTGAACAGCGGCAGCAGGGCGGCCGGGTCGCGCCGGGCCGGGGGGACCGCGCGGACCTGGCGGCCCTGCGCATCGAGGTACTGCAGGTAATGGATTTCAAAGCTGGCAGCGAGTGTCATCGGGGGTGTCACCCTTCGCGCGTGAGTGCGACTGGAAAGTTACACATGGTACGGACTTGCCGGCCAAAACCCGCCGTGCAGCGCAACAACGCTTGCAGGACATGGACTTGCCCGGAGTGGCGCAGGTTCCGCTGAACAATGACAGCGCTGGGCATCATCGCGCATGCGGCACTGCGTTACGCTTGCCGGCCCTTGCGTGCCCCCTGCGCGCGGGTGCCG
Source organism: Pseudomonadota bacterium (assembly GCA_023391775.1). Taxonomy (GTDB): domain Bacteria; phylum Pseudomonadota; class Gammaproteobacteria; order Xanthomonadales; family Xanthomonadaceae; genus Pseudoxanthomonas. Next base: position 1,753 of record JAEWAG010000016.1, read on the forward strand.
CGGCCGATGACCCTCGACTAGTACCAGCGTTCGCTCGAACCCGGAATCCACACCGATCTCCAGGGTCGCATGACCTATGCAGGCTACCTGCAGCTGGACCGGCTGCTGTCGGCGCAGGCTCCGCTGTCCGATCCGCCACACCACGACGAGATGCTGTTCATCGTCCAGCACCAGGTCTCGGAGCTGTGGCTGAAGCTGCTGATGCACGAGCTGCTGGCCGCGCGCGGTTTCCTGCAGCAGGACCAGGTCTGGCAGAGCCGCAAGGTGATGGCCCGCGGCAAGCAGGTGCTGCGCCAGCTGATCGAGCAGTGGTCGGTGCTGGAAACGCTGACCCCGTCCGAATACATGGGCTTCCGCGACCTGCTGGGCCCGTCCTCGGGCTTCCAGTCGTTGCAGTACCGGGCGATCGAGTTCCTGCTCGGCAACAAGAACGCCGAGATGGTGAAAGTGTTCGCCCATGACCCGGCCGGCCAGGCCGCGCTGCGGGCGGAGCTGGAGCGGCCCAGCCTGTACCAGGAATTCCTGCTGTACCTGTCGCGCTTCGGCCATGCCATCCCGGCGCAGTACCTGCAGCCGGGTCGCGACTGGACCGCCCCGCATGTCAGCGACCCGGCCCTGCGGCCGGTGTTCGAGCGCATCTACCAGGACACCGACCGCTACTGGCGCGAATACTCGCTGTGCGAGGACCTGGTGGACCTGGAGACCCAGTTCCAGACCTGGCGGTTCCGGCACATGCGCACGGTCATGCGCATCATCGGTTTCAAGCGCGGTACCGGCGGCTCCAGCGGCGTGGGCTTCCTGCGCCAGGCGCTGGACCTGACCTTCTTCCCGGAGCTGTTCGAGGTCCGCACCAGCATCGGCACCTGAGCCGGCGGCCGGCCCCGGCACCGGCCCGGGAGGGACGCGCCCGGCGGGATGCTCTACGATCCGCGGCTGTCACACGCCAGCGGAAACACCCCGATGAACCAGCAGCACCCCGATCCGTCACCCCGGCAGGGCCTGGGCTCCCGCCTGCTCGACATGGTCGAGCGCGTCGGCAACCGCCTGCCTGATCCGGCGGTCCTGTTCCTGCTGCTGATGCTGGCGGTGTGGGGCCTGTCCTGGCTGCTGTCGGGCGTGGAGTTCGAGGCGCTGCACCCGTCCACCGGCGAGCCCATCCGCATCGTCAACCTGCTGGCCGGCGAATCGCTGACCGCGTTCATGGCCAACCTGGTCACCGTGTTCCTGGGCTTCGCGCCGCTGGGCGTGGTCCTGGTCGCCATGCTGGGACTGGGCGTGGCCGAGCACACCGGCTTCATCAACGCGGGCCTGCGGCGGATGCTCTCGGTCACCCCGAAGAAGCTGCTGACCCCCGCCCTGGTGGCGGTGGCCGTGCTGAGCCACGTCGCCGTCGATGCCGGCTACGTGCTGGTGATCCCGCTGGGCGGGGTGATCTTCTACGCCGCCGGGCGCCATCCCATCGCCGGTATCGCCGC
>JAEWAG010000163.1 GCA_023391775.1 Pseudomonadota bacterium
CCACGGGATCATGCCCGAGTCGGCGTAGGCGAACTCGCGGAAGTAGTGGTGCGCGCTCATTTCTCCGCCATAGACGCAGTCCTCGGCGCGCATCTTTTCCTTGATGAAGGCGTGGCCGCTCTTGCACAGCACCGGCACGCCACCGGCCTCCTCGACCTGCTCGACGGTGTTCCAGACCAGGCGCGGGTCGTGCACCACCTTGCCGCCGGGGTGCTTGGCCAGGATCGCCTGGGCCAGCAGGCCGACCAGGTAATAGCCCTCGATGAAGCGGCCATGCTCGTCGAAGAAGAAGCAGCGGTCGAAGTCGCCGTCCCAGGCGACGCCGAAGTCGGCACCGTGCTCGCGCACCGCGTCGATGGTGGCCTGCCGGTTCTCCGGCAGCAGCGGGTTGGGAATGCCGTTGGGGAAGCTGCCGTCCGGCTCGTGGTTGATGCGGATGAACTGCAGCGGCAGGTGCGGCGCCAGCAGGTCGACGATGGCACCGGCGCCACCGTTGCCGGCGTTGACTACCACCTTCAGCGGCTTGAGCGTGGACACGTCCACGTAGCCCAGCAGGTGCTGGATGTAGGCCGACTTGTCGGTCATCGCGCTCTGGCCGCCGGTCGGGGCGGCCGGTGCGGAGGTGTCGGACTGGCAGGCGTCGGAGATGGCGAACAGGCCGGTGTCCGAGGAGATCGGGCGCGCGTTCTCGCGCACCAGCTTCATGCCGTTGTAGTCCATGGGGTTGTGGCGGGCGGTGACCATCACGCCGCCGGCGGCGTCGAGGTGGTCGACCTGGAAGTAGACCTCCTCGGTGCCACACAGGCCGATGTCGATGACTTCGCGCCCCTTGCCGCGCAGGCCGGCCGACAGCGCTTCCTGCAGCGCCGGGCTGCTCAGGCGCACGTCATGGCCCAGGACCACCGGGCCCGGACGCAGCTGGTCGGCCAGGGCCACGCCGATCCGGCGCGCCAGCTCCTCGTCCAGTTCGTCCGGCACGCGGCCGCGGATGTCATAGGCCTTGAAGGCGGGGAGCGTCATCGGTCATTCCTTTGCTGAGAGACAGGTCGGCCGATTCTAACCGCGCGGATGTGTTGGCCGGCGCATGTCCGGCAAACGCCGGCGCACTAGAATGGAGGTTTCCCGGCACTGGCGAGGAAGCAGATGGGCAACCCTACATCCCGCGGCAAGGTCGCCGCTGATGCCAAGGCGGCGCTGGCCGGCCTGGTGGCCGACGGACAGACCCTGGCGGTGGGCGGATTCGGCCTGTGCGGCATCCCCGAGGCCCTGATCGCGGCCCTGCGCGACAGCGGCGTGCGCGACCTGACGGTGATCTCCAACAACGCTGGCGTGGACGGTTTCGGCCTGGGCCTGCTGCTGGAAACGCGGCAGATCCGCAAGATGATTTCCTCCTACGTGGGCGAGAACAAGGAGTTCGAGCGCCAGTTCCTGTCCGGCGAGCTGGAGCTGGAATTCAACCCGCAGGGCACCCTGGCCGAGCGCCTGCGCGCCGGCGGGGCGGGGATTCCGGCCTTCTATACGGCCACCGGCTACGGCACGGTGGTCGCCGAAGGCAAGGAAACCCGCCAGTTCGACGGCCGCCACTACGTGCTGGAGACCGCACTGGTGGCCGACGAGGCCCTGGTCAAGGCGTGGAAGGCCGACACCGCCGGCAACCTGGTGTTCAGCAAGACCGCGCGCAACTTCAACCCGGCCTGCGCCATGGCCGGCAAGGTCTGCGTGGCCGAGGTCGAGGAGATCGTCGAGGTCGGCGCGATCGACCCGGACCAGGTCCACCTGCCGGGCATCTACGTGGACCGCATCGTCCACAACCCCACCCCCGAGAAGCGGATCGAACAGCGCACCGTGCGCCAGGAGAACACCTGATGGCCTGGACCCGTGACGAGATGGCACGCCGCGCCGCCCTGGAGCTGGAGGACGGCGCCTACGTGAACCTGGGCATCGGCCTGCCGACCCTGGTCGCCAACCACATCCCCGACGGCGTGGACGTGTGGCTGCAGTCGGAGAACGGCCTGCTGGGCATCGGCCCGTTCCCGGCCGAGGACGAGGTCGATGCGGACCTGATCAACGCCGGCAAGCAGACCGTCACCGCGCGTGCGGGCGCCAGCTACTTCGGCAGCCACGACTCCTTCGCCATGATCCGCGGCGGCCACATCGACCTGGCGATCCTCGGCGCGATGCAGGTCACCGACACCGGCGACCTGGCCAACTGGATGGTGCCCGGCAAGATGGTCAAGGGCATGGGCGGGGCCATGGACCTGGTCGCGGGCGTCAAGCGCGTGGTGGTGCTGATGGAGCACACGGCGAAGAACGGCGAGCACAAGATCCTGCCCGAGTGCACGCTGCCCCTGACCGGGGTGGGCGTGGTCCACCGCATCATCACCGACCTGGGCGTGTTCGACGTGGCCGCCGACGGCCTGAAGCTGGTCGAAGCCGCGCCGGGCGTGGGCATCGACGAACTGCGGGAAAAGACCGGCGTGCCGATCCTCGCCTGAGACGCACGCGGTGATAAAGAAGAAGGCCGGCGCATCCGCCGGCCTTTTTTCGTCATCGGGATTACAGGTTCTGGTAGTTGGGACCGGAACCGCCCTCGGGCGTGACCCAGGTGATGATCTCGTACGGGTCCTTGATGTCGCAGGTCTTGCAGTGCACGCAGTTGGCGGCATTGATCTGCAGGCGGCGGCCGGCGTCGTCCTCGACCATCTCGTACACGCCGGCCGGGCAGAAGCGGGTGCAGGGGTTGCCGTACTCGACCGTGCAACGCTCCACGCAGATCGAGGTGTCGGCCACCTTCAGGTGCACCGGCTGGTCCTCGTCGTGCTCGGTGGCCGCGTAGTACACGCCCTGCAGGCGGTCGCGCGGGGGCAGGGCGCGCTCGACGTAGTCGCGCCTGGGCTGCTCGTGCTGGCCGATCCGGTCCAGCGAGGACCAGTCGGGCTTGCCCTTGAGGGTCCACGGCGAGGCGCCGCCGGTGACCGTTTCCCAGGCCGCGTTGGCCATACCCATCCACAGGCCCTTCTTGAAGCCGGGCTTGATGTTGCGCACCTTCTTCAGCTCGGTCATCACTTCCGAGCCGCGCAGGCGCGCGTCGAAGCCGGCCGGGTCCAGGTTGCCGGCGGCCAGGTGCTCGGCGGCGAGCATGCCGGAGCGGATCGCCTGGTGGGTGCCCTTGACCTTGGGCACGTTGAGCAGGCCGGCGGTGTCGCCGATCAGCAGGGCGCCGGGCATCTCCACCTTCGGCAGCGCCTGGTAGCCGCCGGTGACGATGGCGCGCGCGCCGGCGGACAGGATGCTGCCGCCGTCCAGCAGCGGCTTGACCAGCGGATGGTTCTTCCATTGCTGGAAGGCCTCCCACGGCTTGTACTCCGGGTCGCGGTAATCCAGGCCGCTGACGTAGCCGATCGCCACCTGGTTGTTGTCCAGGTGGTAGAGGAAGCTGCCGCCGTAGGTGCTGGTGTCCGCCGGCCAGCCCAGGGTGTGCACGATCTTGCCGGGGGTGACGCGCCCTTCGGGCAGCTGCCACAGCTCCTTGATGCCGATCGAATAGCTCTGCGGGTCGCTGTCCGCGTCCAGGCCAAAGCGCTTGATGAGGCGCTTGGTGAGGTGGCCGCGCGCGCCTTCGGCCAGCACGGTGACCTTGGCGCGGATATCGATGCCCGGGGTGTAGCCCGGCTTGGGCGAGCCGTCGCGGGCCACGCCCATGTCGCCGATGCGCACGCCCAGCACGGTGCCGTCTTCGGCGTGCAGGGTCTCGGCGGCGGCGAAGCCGGCATAGATCTCCACGCCCAGGGCCTCGGCCTGCGGGGCCAGCCACGCGCACATCGCGCCCAGGCTGACGATGAAGTTGCCGTGGTTGCGCATGCCCGGCGGCACCGGCAGGCGGCGGCTGCCGTCCCTGTCCAGCAGCCAGAACTCGTCCTCGCCCGCCGGCACGCACACCGGCGGCGGGTTGTCGCGCCAGCCCGGCAGCAGTGCATCCAGCGGGCCGGGCTCGATCACGGCGCCGGAGAGGATGTGGGCACCGACGGTGCTCGCCTTCTCGATCACGCACACCGACAGCTCGGGGTTGAGCTGCTTGAGGCGGATCGCAAAGGCCAGGCCTGCGGGGCCGGCGCCGATGGTGACGACGTCGTACTCCATCACGTCGCGCTCCACTTCGGGAGTGGGCGTAGTGGTTGTGGTCTCCGACATCACGACTCCGGCTGGCTCGTTGGCTGGCCCGGCATTCTCGGGGTTCGCGGCGGACGGGGCAAATCCACGGCTTTGCACGCCGCCGCGGCGGCCGGCCCTGCTAGCGTGGGCGGATGGACTGGCAGCATTTCGACCTCCCCGGCGCACGCCTGCAGCTGGCCCGCGGCTGGATGTCCGCGGCCGAGGCCGGGGCGCTGATGCAGGTACTGCGGGACGGGCTGCCGTGGGAGGTCCACCACATCCGCCTGTTCGGCCGCGAGGTGCCCTCGCCACGGCTGAGCTGCTGGATCGGCGATCCGGACGCGGTCTACCGCTATTCCGGCACCCGCTTCAGCCCCCATCCGTGGACCGCCGGGCTGTCGGCGCTGCGCCAGCGCCTGCAGGTCGAACTGGGGCAGCCCTTCAACAGCGTGCTGGCCAACCGCTACCGCGACGGCCGCGACGCCATGGGCTGGCATAGCGACGACGAGCCGGAGCTGGGCCCGGAGCCGCTGATCGCCTCGCTGAGCCTGGGTGCGGTGCGCCGCTTCGTGCTGCGCCGGCGGGGCGACCCGGGCCGCCGGCTGGCCCTGGAACTGGAGCCGGGCAGCCTGCTGCTAATGGGCGGCACCACCCAGCGCCATTGGAAACACGCCTTGCCCCGAACCACCCGGCCGGTGGGCGAGCGCATCAACCTGACCTTCCGCCAGCTGGCCGCGGCGACCGGCCCGGCCCGCTCCTAGCGGGCGGGCGCCGGCGCGCGGGTGCTGTCGGCCTGCCCCTCGGCGAGGGTCCAGCCGGCCACCTCGGTGGCCAGCGCCGACAGCGCCGTGCCGAAAGCGGCGGAAACCGCGTCGGTGCCGGTATCCGCCGCCGGCTGCACCTGCAGGAAGGTGCGACTGGCGACCACGCGCTGCTCGGTGTTGTGCATCAGCTTGGCGGCGATCTCGATCGTGGCCGCCGGGCGTGCGCCGCCGGCGTAGTCCGACTCGAAGCGGCGGATGTCCATCACCAGCCGGTAGTTGGCGCGGATGCCGGTTGCCAGGCGGCCTACCGCCGGCACCTTCCCGGAATCCTCCAGCACCCGCAGCACCGCGCCCTCGAGCATGTCCGTCGGCGGCTGGGCCCAGACCGCGCCCTTGTAGACCTGCAGCTCGCCCGGCACCGGACGCACGCCGATGCGCGGCGAATCCACCAGGCGCGGGGCCGAGGGGCGGGCGATGGCCAGCTGCCACTCCACCGCCGGCCATGACGCATCTGCGCGGGCGTCCAGCTCCGGCGCATAGATGGTGACCGGGTCGCTGCGCTTGCCGCCCAGCAGCGAGCAGCCGCCCAGCACGCAGGCCAAGGCCAGCACCGCGCCAAAACGGGCGAGGGTGGCAGGGACCCGGCGCGCGGGCGGCAGGGAACGGGAAGCGGGCGTCATTGCGGTTCGAACTCCTTGGCTCCGTCGCGGCCCAGCAGGAAGCGCGCGGGATTGTTCTCGAGGCGGTCGCTGATCTGGCGCAGGTCGCGGATCAGCCCGCGCAGCTCGGTCAGGGTCGGGCCCAGCTGGGCCAGGCCGTCGTTGGCGAAGCTGTTGATCGCCGCGCGGTTCTCGCCAAGGATCGCGTCGGCATTGCCGGCGGCCGAGTCCATCCGCGCCAGGGTCGAATCCAGCCGTGCGATCAGGCCGGGCAGCTCGCGTACCAGGTTCTGGTCCACGCGCTGCACGGTGGCGTTGGTGTTCTGCAAAGTGGTGTCCAGGCTGCGCGCCGCGTCGCGCGCGCTGGCCAGCAGCGCCTCCATGCCCTGGTCCTGCGAGGCCAGGCTGGTGCTGATCCGCTCGATGTTCTCCAGGGTGCGGCCGATGTGCGCCACGTTCTGGTCGCTGAGCACCTGGTCCATGCGCTCGACGATGCGGTTGGCGGTATCGGTGATGTTCTGCAGCGCCGACGGCGCGGTCTGGATCTGCGGGGTGTCGCTGGTGTCCACCGCCGTCAGCAGCGGCGCGGCCGGGGTGCCGCCGGAAAGCTGGATGATCGCCGGGCCGGTGAGGCTGGTGATGGCCAGCTTGGCGCGGGTGTCGGTCTTGATCGGGGCGCTGGCGTCGGCACGGATCACCGCCACCACCCGGCGCGGATCGTCGGGATCCAGGCTCAGGCGGTCGATCGAGCCGACCGAGATGCCGTTGTACTGGACCGGGCTGCCCACCGACAGGCCGGTCACCGCCTCGTCGAAGACGATCATGTAGCGCTGCCAGCTGCGCTCGGAGGAATACTTGGCGGCCCACAGGCCGAACAGCAGCAGGCCCACCGACACCACGATGGTGAAGGCGCCGATGAGTACGTAGTTGGCGCGGGTTTCCATCTCAGTCCGCCTCCTGGCGCGGCACCGGTTCGTCTCGCTGGCCACGTGCCGCACGGGCGCGCGGACCGTGGAAGTACTCCTGCACCCAGGGATGGTCGAAGCGTTCGACTTCGGCCAGGGGTGCGTTCACCACGACCTTGCGGTCGGCCAGAACCGCCACCCGGTCGCAGATAGCGTACAGGGTGTCCAGGTCATGGGTGATGAGGAAGACGGTAAGGCCCAGGGCCTGCTGCAGGGTGGACAGCAGGTGGTCGAATGCGGCCGCGCCGATGGGGTCCAGGCCGGCGGTGGGCTCGTCCAGGAACAGCAGCGGCGGGTCCAGCGCCAGCGCCCGCGCCAGGCCGGCGCGCTTGCGCATGCCGCCGGACAGCTGCGAGGGCAGCTTGCTGGTGGCATCGGCCGGCAGCCCGGCGAGCTTGACCTTCAGCAGCGCCAGTTCGCGGCGCCAGCTTTCCGGCAGGCCCGGGTGGTGCTCGCGCAGCGGCACCTCCACGTTCTCGCCCACGGTCAGCGATGAGAACAGGGCGCCGTCCTGGAACAGCACGCCGGTATTGCGCTGGATGTGCTGGCGCTGGGCCGGATCGTCGGACAGGGCGTCGGCGCCCAGCACCTCGATGTAGCCGCCGGCCGGACGTTGCAGGCCCAGTATGGTGCGCATCAGTACCGACTTGCCGGTGCCCGAGCCACCGACCACGCCGATGATCTCGCCCCGGCGCACGTCCAGGTCAAGCCCCTCGTGCACGGTCTGGTCGCCAAAGCGGTTCACCAGGCCGCGGATCGCGATCGCGACCTCGCCCGGCGCGCCATCGGCCCGTGCGGCGGTCTGGTCTGGCGACGGACCGGCGGCGTGCGCCGGCAGCACGGGCGCATCCGCTGCGATGGCCGCATCCGGCCGCGCGTCCACGCCGTGCTGTTTCCGATCACCCATCACGCATCACCGTCCCGGTCCTCACCAGCCCACGTTCATGAACCACAGCGCCGCCAGCGCGTCGAGGATGATCACCAGCGAGATCGTCTGCACCACGCTGGAGGTGGTGCGCTCGCCGACCGACTGCGCCGTGCCCTGCACGCGCATGCCCTCCAGGCAGCCGATCAGGCCGATCACCATCGCGAACACCGGAGCCTTGGACATGCCCACCAGGAAGTGCCGCAGCTGCATGGTCTCGTGCATGCGCGCCAGGTACATCTGCGGCGGGATCTCCAGGTCGAAGGCGCCGACGGTGACGCCGCCGGCCAGGCCGGCCATCATCGCCACGAAGGTCAGCAGCGGCAGCATCACCAGCATCGCCACCAGGCGTGGCAGCACCAGCAGCTCGATCGGGTCCAGGCCCAGGGTGCGGATCGCGTCGATCTCCTCCCGCGCCTTCATCGAGCCGATCTGCGCGGTGAAGGCCGAGGCGGTGCGGCCGGCCAGCACGATCGCCGTCAGCAGCACCGCGAACTCGCGCAGGAACGCGATGCTGACCAGTTCGACCACGAATATCTCGGCGCCGAAGTCGGCCAGGATGCTGGAGCCCAGGAAGGCGATCACCGCGCCGACCAGGTAGGACAGCAGGGCCACCAGCGGCACCGCGTCCAGGCCGACCTGCTCCATGTGCGCGACCGTCGCGGTCAGCCGGAAGCGCCGCGGATGGCGTATCAGCCGGGCCAGCTTGACCAGGTTCTCGCCGGTGAAGCCGACCAGTTCCACCACGTTGCGCGCCACCACCTGGGAGGCCCGCCCCAGCCGCTCCAGGGCGGCGGCGAAACCGTACTCGCGCCTGCGGCGCGGACGGTCATCGGCGACGTCCTCGATCACGCGCACCAGCGGCATGTGGCCATCGCTGAAATGCAGCGCGTCGTCCTCCAGCCCGCGCCTGCGCGCGAAGCGCGTCAGCTGCAGCACGCCGGCCGAATCGATCCGCCGGACGTCCCGGGCATCGACCAGTACGACGCCCTCGGGCAGCTCGCGCAGCCGGTCGGCCATCTCCATGGCGTAGGACAGCGTCCAGTCGCCTTCCAGGCGGGCATGGCCGGGTTCCGCGCCCCGGGTCCATCCGGGTGGATTCTGGGAGGAGTGGTCCATATGTCGGGCCGGAGCATACAGGCAACCGCGTGACGCCGTGGCGCGCGCGCGGGTGATACTAGGCCGATGTCCAACGCACCGACCCGGCCGCAGGCCAGCTATTCGCAGCGCATCGCCTTCGTCGCCGAAATGGCGGTGCGGCTGCATCGCTACGGGACCACCGCGCAGCGCCTGGAGGCGGCCATCACCGCCCTGTCGCAGCGGCTGGACCTGGAGTGCGAGGCCTGGTCCAACCCGACCGGCCTGATCCTCAGTTTCAGCGACCCGGGCAAGCCGCTGGGAAGCACCGACACCACCCGGGTGATCCGGCTCCCGCCGGGCGAGAACGACCTGCACAAGCTGTGCGAGGCCGACCGCGTGGCCGAGGCCGTGGCCAACGGCCAGCTGACCATCGCACAAGGCCACACCGCGCTGCGGGTGCTGGACCGCGCGCCCACGCCGATGGCCAGGTCCATGCAGGTGCTGGGCTTCGGCCTGGCCGCCGCCGGCGTTGCCGGGCTGTGGCGGCTGCCGTGGCTGGACATCTCGGTGGCGGCGGTGACCGGCCTGCTGATCGGCCTGCTCGACCTGTACTCCAGCCGGCGCCCGGCGATGAAGGAGGCCAGCGAGGCGGTCGAGGCGCTTGCCGCCGGCACCGTGGTGGCCCTGGTCGCCGCGCTGGTGGCGCCGTTGAACCTCAACACGGTGATCATCGCCTCGCTGGTCGCGCTGCTGCCGGGCATGGCGATCACCAACGCGATGAACGAGCTGTCCAGCCAGCACTGGGTCTCCGGCACCGTGCGCTTTGCAGGGGCGCTGACCACGGTGCTCAAGCTCACCGCCGGCGCGGTGGTGGCGGTGACCCTGCTGGGTGTGCTCGGGCTGGAACCCCAGGTGCGCGGGCTGCGTCCGCAACCGGAGCTGGTGGAGTGGATGGCGCTGGTGGTGGCCTCGCTGGCCTTCGCGGTGCTGTTCAAGGCCAGCCTGCGCGACTACCCCTGGGTGATGGGCGCGGCGATCACCGGCTACCTGATCTCGCGCTATGCCGGGCAGACCTGGGGCAGCCCGGTGGGCATCTTCCTTTCGGCCCTGGTGCTGACCGCCGCGGGCAATGGCTTCGGCCGCTGGGTGCAGCGGCCCGGCGCCCTGATCCGCCTGCCCGGCATCATCATGCTGGTCCCCGGCAGCGCCAGCCTGCGCGGCCTGCTGACCCTGGTCCAGCAGCAGGACGTGGATGCGGGGCAAAGCGCGATGCTGCTGGTGATCAATATCGTCACCGCGCTGGTCGCCGGCCTGCTGTTCGGCAACCTGCTGCTGCCGGCGCGCAAGAACCTCTGAGCGGCGGCTGCGGGCCCGGCCAAACGCAAACGCCGGCCAAGGGGCCGGCGTTTCTGCGTGGGGTCCCCGAAGGGATTACTTGGCGCGGGCCTTCTTGACCACGCGCTTGCGCGCGCCCTTGGCCGCCTTGGCCGGGGGCGGGGCGGCGGCGCCCGGGATCAGGAACTCGGCCGCGGCGCGGCCCTGGGCGGTGTAGGCGGCCAGCCAGCGCGGCTGCTTGCCACGACCGGTCCAGGTTTCCTTGGGGTTTTCCGGGTTGCGGTACTTCGGCGCCACCTTGCCGAGCTTGCGGGCGCGGGCCGGAGCGGCGGCCGTGCCGCCGGAGCGGGCGGCGGGGCTGGCCCCTTCCGCGCCGAACAGCTCCTCAATGGTGTAACCCTCGGCCTTGGCCAGCTTGACCAGCCGGCTGCGCACCTTGGCGATGGGCGCGCGCTTGGACAGCAGCGCCTGGCGCTTCTTGGCGGTGGCAATCAGGGAGTTCAGCTCGCGGGGGGAAAGGGTGTTCAGGTCAATGGACATCAGGTTCTCCGATTAAGTGGCGGGAGCCCGTCCGTAGGCAATGCCGGCGCAGGATAATCCAGGAAAATAACCCGGGCAACGAGTAAATGACAAACGGCCCGATTATCGGGGGATAATCGGGCCGCATTTGCCGTATCGGTGGCGTGAAGGCCGCCGCCTGATGGCTACCTTCCGCGCAGGCGCTGCAGCAGCTGGTCGCGGCCAAGCGCCTCGGATTCGGCGGCATTACGGGCGCGATATTCAAACGTGCCGGCCTCCAGCCCGCGGCCGGAAACCACGACCCGGTGCGGAATGCCGATCAGTTCCATGTCGGCGAACATCGGGCCCGGACGCAGGCCGCGGTCGTCCAGCACCACGTCCAGGCCGGCGTCCTGCAGTTCGGCCAGCAGCGCGGCCGCGGCCTCGTCAACCTGGGCATCCTTCTTCGGGTTGATGACGCAGATCGCGACCGTCCACGGTGCCATCGGCTCCGGCCAGATAATGCCGGCGCCGTCGTGGTTCTGCTCGATCGCCGCGGCGACGATGCGCGACACGCCGATGCCGTAGCAGCCCATCGCCGGGACCACGGCCTTGCCGTTTTCATCCAGCACGGTGAAACCCATGGCCTGGGAATACTTGCGGCCGAGCTGGAACACGTGGCCGACCTCGATGCCGCGGGCCAGGCGGATTTCCCCGCCGTCCACCGCACGGTCGCCGGCGACCACGTTGCGGATGTCGGCGACCACGTCCGGCTCGGCCAGGTCGCGGTCCCAGTTCACGCCGGCGAGGTGGAAACCGGCCTCGTTGGCGCCGACCACGAAATCGGCCATCGCCGCGACCTCGCGGTCGGCGACCACGCGGACCGGCTTCCGCGGGCCGACCGGGCCGAGGAAACCCGGCTCGCTGCCGAGGTGCTCGAGGATTTCCGCCTCGGTGGCGGGGCGGTATTCGCCCACGCCTGCGACCTTGGACAGCTTGATCTCGTTGACTGAATGGTCGCCGCGCACCAGCGCCAGCACGAAACCCTCTTCGCCGACCACGGCCACCGACTTGACCGTGTGCTGCAGGGCGATGCCGAGCAGGGCGGCCACGTCCTCGCAGGTTTTCTGCACCGGCGTTTCGACCTTGCGCAGGGTTTGCGCCGGAGCCGGGCGCGGGCCCGGGGCGGCGGCCTGCGCGGTTTCCACGTTGGCCGCGTAATCGGAGCCGGTGGAAAATGCCAGCGCGTCCTCGCCCGAATCGGCGATGACGTGGAATTCCTGGGAGGCGTCGCCGCCAATGGCGCCGGAGTCGGCCTGAACGGCGCGGAATTCCAGGCCCAGGCGGGAGAAGATGCGGGTGTAGGCCGCCTTCATGTTCTCGTATTCGGCCGCCAGGTCGGCGTCGGAGACGTGGAAGGAATAGGCGTCCTTCATCAGGAATTCGCGTGCGCGCATCACCCCGAAGCGCGGCCGGATCTCGTCGCGGAACTTGGTGTGGATCTGGTAGAAGTTCACCGGCAGCTGCTTGTAGCTGTCCAGTTCCTGGCGCGCGAAATCGGTAATCGCCTCCTCGGCGGTGGGGCTGAAGCAGTATTCGGCTTCCTTGCGGTCGCTGATTTTCAGCAGCTGGCCACCGAACTTTTCCCAGCGCCCGGTTTCTTCCCACAGCTCACGCGGCTGGATGGTCGGCAGCTGCAGCTCCACCGCGCCGGCACGGTTCATTTCCTCGCGCACCACGGCCTCGACCTTGCGCAGCACGCGCAGTCCCAGCGGCGTCCACGTGTACAGGCCGGCGGCGAGCTTGCGGATCATGCCGGCGCGCAGCATCAGCTTGTGGCTGGCCAGCTCGGCATCGGCCGGGGTTTCGTTGGTGGTGTGCAGGTGGAAGCGGGAGAGGCGCATCGCGGGGCTTCGAGGGAATTGAGGCCGGACATTCTGCCAGCACTGGGCAGGGGGCGGGCCAATGCCGGGGTGCCGGATCCGGACACGGCGTTACCTAGTCATTCCTGTTCCGGCGCGTGCCGGGCCGCCTTGCGTGCGAAGGGATGGGCGGGGCTGACAGGCTCCGGCCGCCGGAGCCGCATGCGCGGATGCTGCACCGGGCGGCAAGGCGCAGGTTTCATGGAAGGCCACGGCGATCAGCTGCCGATATGGTTGCCAAACCCGGCGACGTGCGCGGTCCTGTTGCTGCTGGCCACCGGCGGGTTCCACCCGCCCCGTGGATGGGCCGGGCCGGTGCGGTGATGTCGGATGCCCGGCGCGGATCCGCACGCGGCGCCTCGTTCCGGTGATGGCGGCCGGCGCCAGGGCAGGCGCCTGGGGGCGGGCTTTCCCGGGGCGGGCGGGCGATCGCCAGGCGGCGGCTGGCATCGCACCGGCAAGGCCGGCGGGCGGTGTGCCTGGCCGGCACGGGC
>JAEWAG010000259.1 GCA_023391775.1 Pseudomonadota bacterium
GGCCGATGTCGCGGGCCATCTCGATGTGCTGGATCTGGTCGCGACCCACCGGCACCCCGCACCTGGGCAACTACGCCGGTGCCATCCGCCCCGCCGTCGCCGCCTCGCGCACGCCGGGTGTGGAGAGCTTCTTCTTCCTGGCCGACTACCACGCCCTGATCAAGGCCGATGATCCGCAGCGCGTGGCGCGCTCGCGGCTGGAGATCGCCGCGACCTGGCTTGCCTGCGGCCTGGACCCGGACAAGGTGGTGTTCTACCGCCAGTCGGACATCGTCGAGATCCCGCAGCTGACCTGGCTGCTGACCTGCGTGGCCGCCAAGGGCCTGCTCAACCGCGCCCACGCCTACAAGGCGGCGGTGGACCGGAACGTGGCGGCGGGCGAAGACCCGGACGCGGGCGTCAACGCGGGCCTGTACATGTATCCGGTGCTGATGGCCGCGGACATCCTGGCTTTCGGTGCGCACCGGGTGCCGGTGGGTCGCGACCAGATCCAGCACATCGAGATGGCCCGCGACATCGGCCAGCGTTTCAACCATCTCTACGGCGATGCCTGGCGCCGCGCCACCGGCGAGTCCGGCGAGCCGCTGGTGCTGCCGGAGGTGCAGATCGACGAGAACGTGGCGACCTTGCCGGGCCTGGATGGCCGCAAGATGTCCAAGAGTTATGACAACACCATCCCGCTGTTCCTGCCGCCGGCCGAGCTCAAGCGCCTGGTGATGTCCATCGTCACCGACTCGCGCGCACCGGGCGAGCCCAAGGACACCGAGGGCTCGGCCCTGTTCCAGCTGTACCAGGCCTTCTCCACCGCCGAGCAGACCGAGGAGATGCGCCACGCCTTCGCCGAGGGCATCGGCTGGGGCGACGCCAAGCAGCGGCTGTTCCTGCGCGTGGACGAGGCCGTGGCGCCGATGCGCGAGCAGTACGCGCGGCTGATCGCCCGCCCGGCGCAGCTGGAGGAGATCCTGCAGGAAGGCGCCCGCAAGGCACGCGAGGTGACGGTGCCCCTGCTCGACGGCCTGCAGCGCGCAGTGGGCCTGGGCGGCTTCCAGGTGGCCGCGGCCGCCGAGGCCGCACCGAAGAAGAAGCCGGCGGCCAAGTTGCCGCAGTTCAAGCAGTACCGGGAGGCCGACGGCAGCTTCCACTTCAAGCTGGTCGACGCCGAAGGCCGGGTGCTGATGCAGGGCGACGCCTCGGCGTCCCCGCGCGAGGCCGGCGAACGCATCGCGCGCCTGCGCCGCGAAGGCATCAATGCGCTGCACGCCCTGGAGCAGGGCGCGGTCGGGCTGATGGGCGAGCGCGTGGGCTGCCTCGGTGCCGACGTGGCCGGCGTGGACGCGGTGATCGCCGCGCTGCGCCAGCTGGCCGAGGCGGAGGCCGGCTGATGGCGTGGCTGTCGCTGCTGCTGTTCCTGCCGTGGTTCGCGGTGCTGGGCGGCCTGTACTGGGCGTATCCGCGCCAACCGCGCCCGCGGGCCCGGCGCATGTACGACACGGCGGTGCTGGCGCTGGCCCTGGTGCTGAGCATCGCCGGCATGCACTACGGCTACAACGAGGGCGTGGCCTATGGCGGCGCCGGCCCGATCTGGCGCCAGGTACTGGCCGTGCTGTACGCCTACGGCGCCTTCCTGGCGGTGCTGGCGGTAGCCATCCCGCTGCGCATGCGCCTGTCCGCGCGCTGGTCGCAGGCGGCTTGAGCAGGCGCCCCCGGCCGTCGTGGCCGGGCGCCTACGACCAAAGCCGGATCGTGCCCCGGCCTGGGGCTGACTAGGCTCGTTCCATCCCCCCAGGACATCTCCCCCAAGATGGGCATCCGAGTGCAGGCGGCGGCCGCGCATGGCATCCACACCCTCGACACCGGCTACGTGAGGCAGGCCTTCGGGGCTGCGTACCTGGTGGTCGAGCGCGGACGCGCCGCCTTTGTCGACTGCGGTACCCGGCACAGCGTCCCGCTGCTGCTGCAGGCGCTGGCCGCCCAGGGCCTGGAGCCGGAGGCGGTGGACTGGGTGCTGCTGACCCACGCCCACCTGGACCATGCCGGCGGCGCCGGGGTGCTCATGCAGCAGTTGCCCAACGCGCGCCTGGTGGCGCATCCACGCGCGGCGCCGCACATGATCGATCCGGCCCGGCTCGTGGCCGGGGCCACCGCGGTCTATGGCGAGCAGGAGTTCGAGCGCCACTACGGCCGGCTGGTGCCGGTGCCGGAGGCGCGCGTGGTGGTGGCCGGCGACGGCCACGTAGTCGAGCTGGCCGGGCGCGCGCTGCGCTGCCTGGACACGCCTGGCCATGCCCGCCACCACATGTGCATCTGGGACGAGCGCAGCCGCGGCTGGTTCACCGGCGACACCTTCGGCCTTTCCTACCGCCAGCTGGACAGCGCACGCGGTGCCTTCATCCTGCCGACCTCCTCGCCGGTGCAGTTCGAGCCGGAAGCCCTGCAGGCCTCGATCCATCGGCTGCTGGAGGCCGGGCCGCAGGTCATGTACCTGACCCACTTCGGCCCGGTGGGCGAGGTGCGGCGCCTGGCCGCCGAGCTGCACGAACAGATCGACGCGATGGTGTCGCTGGCCCAGGCCTGCGATGGCGGTGCGGACCGCCACCGGGCACTGGTCGCGGCCCTGTCCGAGTACTACCTGGAGCGCGCCCAGGCCCATGGCGTGCCGATGGACGATGCCGGCGTGCTGCAGCTGCTCGGCATGGACATCGAGCTCAATGCGCAGGGCCTGGAGATCTGGCTGGACCGCAGCCGCCGGCAGTGAGCGGCACGCCACCGCCGGCCGTGCGGGCTACTCCCAGCGGCTGAGGTGCGGGCCGAAGGGCTCGCGCTGCTGGCGCACAACGCAGAAGCGGTGCCCGGTGGGCGCTTCCATCACCCACCAGCGTTTGACGAAGGCGACCTTGCGTGCACCGAGGCGCTCGAGGCGGTCGGCCTCGGCATCGACGTCGTCGGTCTCGATGTCCAGGTGTACGCGCGATTCGTGCGTGACCTTCTGCAGCAGGATCATCGGTTCGTCGTCGGCGGTGGCCAGCACCGCATAGCGGCCGTCGCCATCCTCGTCCGGCGCGGCGACCGGCTTGCCCAGGGCGGCGCTCCAGAAGGCGGTGGCCGGGCCGAGGTCATCGACCTCGCAATCCAGGACCAGGGACACGAGTCGGCTGTGGTGGGGCATGGGGGCACTCCGGCGGGCTGGAAACCCGACCATACGCCCGCCGCGCGGCCCCGGCATCCGCGCTCTGCCGGCCGCCGCCAGGCCCTGCGGCCCAGCGGCGGGGGGCGGTCAGTTCGGCAGGGCCATGTCGTCCAGCAGCGCGCGCAGGAAACGCGCGGCCTCGCCGCCGGTGGCGGC
>JAEWAG010000275.1 GCA_023391775.1 Pseudomonadota bacterium
GACCGAGATCGAGATGAAGGAGAAGAAGGCCCGCGTCGAAGACGCCCTGCACGCGACCCGCGCTGCGGTGGAAGAAGGCGTGGTCCCGGGCGGCGGCGTCGCCCTGATCCGTGCCAAGGCCGCGATCGAAGGCCTGAAGGGTGCCAACGAGGACCAGAACCACGGCATCCAGATCGCCCTGCGCGCCATGGAAGCCCCGCTGCGCGAGATCGTCGCCAACGCCGGCGAGGAGCCGTCGGTGGTCGTCAACCAGGTCAAGGCCGGCTCGGGTAACTTCGGTTACAACGCCGCCAACGGCCAGTACGGCGACATGGTCGAGTTCGGCATCCTGGATCCGACCAAGGTGACCCGCACCGCGCTGCAGAACGCCTCCTCCATCGCCGGCCTGATGATCACCACCGAAGCGATGGTGGCCGAGCTGCCGAAGAAGGAAGAGCCGGCGATGCCGGCCGGTGGCATGGGCGGCCTGGGCGGCATGGATTTCTGATCCAGCCCCACCTGCTTTACCGCGTCACGGAAGACCCCGCCGCAAGGCGGGGTTTTCTTTTGCGGGCCGCGCGTGCAACGCATGCGGGCGCATCGGTCGACGCGGAATCGGAAACCGGTCACGGATGCGGGTGCGGAAGGCTTCCACGTTGCCGCTGAAACGGTTGCGCGGCCTGGAAGCGGCTGTTATCAATGGCCCCGTGAACACGCCGCGCGCCGCCTTCTATTTTTGCTACTGGTTTCCGAAGCCACAGGCGGAGGAAGGGGCACGCGCGTTCTGAGGAACACCGCATACACCCTGAAAGCCGCCAGCGAACCTGGCGGCTTTTTTGTCGCCCCGATTCCGGCGGTACACCCGAAAGATTCCGAGGAGTAGTACCCATGGCCCCGCATACCGACGACCTGCGCATCCGCCGCATCGAAGCGCTTGTCCCGCCCGCCGAACTGATCGGCCGCATCCCGTGCAGCGAGGAGGCTTCCCAGACCGTCGCCGACGCGCGCCGTGCGCTGCACGCGATCCTGCACGGGCGCGACGACCGCCTGGCGGTGGTGATCGGGCCGTGCTCGATCCACGACCCGGACGCGGCGATGGAATACGCCCGGCGCCTGCGCCCGCTGCGCGACAGCCTCGGCGACGCGCTGGAGATCGTGATGCGGGTGTACTTCGAGAAGCCGCGCACCACGGTCGGGTGGAAGGGGCTGATCAACGATCCGGGCCTGGATGGCAGCTTCGACATCAACCGCGGCCTGCACGTGGCCCGTTCGCTGCTGCGCGACATCAACGTCCTCGGCCTGCCGGCCGGCTGCGAATACCTGGACACCATCTCGCCGCAGTACATCGCCGATCTGGTGGCCTGGGGCGCGATCGGCGCGCGCACCACCGAGAGCCAGATCCACCGCGAGATGGCGTCCGGCCTGTCCTGCCCGGTGGGTTTCAAGAACGGTACCGACGGCAACGTGCGCATCGCCGCCGATGCGGTGATGGCGGCCTCGCACCCGCACCATTTCCTGGCCGTGACCAAGGACGGCCATTCGGCCATCGCCGCTACCGCGGGCAACCCGGACTGCCACGTGATCCTGCGCGGCGGCACGCAGCCGAACTTCGACGCGGCCAGCGTGCAGGCCGCCAGCGAGGTGCTGGTGCGTGCCGGACTGGCGCCACGGATCATGATCGACGCCAGCCACGCCAACAGCGGCAAGAATCCGGACAACCAGCCGGCCGTGGTCGCCGACGTGGCCGCACAGCTGGAGGCCGGCGAGCGCCGGGTGGTCGGGGTAATGGTGGAGAGCCATCTGGTGGGCGGACGCCAGGACCCGGTGGCGGGCCGCGCGCTGACCTACGGCCAGAGCATCACCGATGGGTGCCTGGGCTGGGAGGCCTCGGTGGCGGTGCTGGAGCGGCTGGCCCAGGCGGTGCGCGCGCGCCGGGCCCTGCCGGTGGCGCACCAGGCGGCCTGAGGTAGCGGCAGCCCGGGTAAATCCGATTGGATGCAGGCAGCCGCAGCCGCCAGGATGGGGCGAGTGCCGGGGCGTTTCGCGCAACGCACGGGCACCAGGGTCCCTTGCAATCAATGGAATCGGGCTGCCCCACGCCTGCGAGCCCATCGGCGCATCAGGCGCTGGATCGGCTGATACCGGTATCAATCAGCTAAAACCGCCTATTCAGCAAATTCTGCGTATCTGCGGTGAAATTGAACCCAACGGTGCTGTTTTGCAGTGCAGCGTGCAAAGCGTTCCGGGGCTCTTCACGATGGCCCCGCATCCCGACGTGGGGGAGGGAGCAGGCCCGCTGGCAGCACGCTGCAAGCGGGCTTTTTTATGCCCGGCGTCCGGCGGGCAGGCGAGGGCCCCGTGCCACAATCCGGGCAATGAGCGATCCCACGTACGCGCCGTCGCCCGGTACCGGCCTCCTGTCCCATCCCCACGCCGAGCGTGCCCTGGCCGCGCTGTCGGCGGCCTCGCCAGGCCATGCTGCGCTGCTGGAGGATCCCGCCCTGCGCGCGCGCGCGGCCGCGGTCGCGGTGGCCAGCGACTTCGCGGTCGAAACCCTGCGGCGCCAGCCGGAGCTGCTGGCCCACCTGTCCGCACCGGACCCGGCCCCGCTGCCGCCCCCCCAGCTGGATCCGCTGCTGCCGCATGCCTGGGGCAGCGAACTGCGCCGCTTCCGCAGCGCCGCCTCGACCCGGCTGGTCTGGCGCGACGTGCTGGGGCTGGACGACGTCGACGCGACCCTGGCCGGAAGCACCCGGCTGGCCGAGCAGTGCCTGGAACTGGCGCTGCAGGCGCTGGAGCACGAATTCGCCGAGCGCCACGGCGTGGTCCGCGGCCCGGATGGCGCGGCCCAGCGGCTGGTGGTGTTCGGCCTGGGCAAGCTCGGCGGTGGCGAGCTGAACTTCTCCTCGGACGTGGACCTGGTCTACGCCTACGCCCACGACGGCGAGTCCGACGGCCGGCGCGCGCTGGCGGCCGAGGAGTATTTCGCCCGGCTTGGCCAGCGCCTGGCGCGGCTGCTGGACGAGGTGACCGCCGACGGCTTCTGCCACCGCGTGGACCTGCGCCTGCGCCCGTTCGGCAACGCCGGGCGCGTGGCCTGGTCGTTCGCGGCGATGGACCAGTACTTCCAGCGCGAGGGCCGCGACTGGGAGCGCTACGCCTGGCTCAAGGCGCGCGCCGTGGCCGGCGACATCGCCGCCGGCGAGGCCTGGCTGGAGACCCTGCGGCCCTTCGTGTACCGGCGCTACTTGGACTTCACCGCGCTGGACGGGCTGCGCACGATGAAGGCCGCGATCGTGGCCGAGATGCAGCGCCGCGACATGGCCGACGACCTCAAGCGCGGCCGCGGCGGAATCCGCGAGATCGAGTTCCTGGTGCAGTCGCTGCAGCTGATCCGTGGTGGCCGCGAGCCGGCCCTGCGCGGGCGGCAGCTGCTGCCGGCGCTGCAGGCGCTGGTGGAGGCGGGGCAGATCGCGCCGGAGGACGGGGCCGCGCTGGCCGGCGCCTACCGCTTCCTGCGCCGGCTGGAGAACCGGGTGCAGATGCTGGGTGATGCCCAGGTCCATGCCCTGCCGGCCGACCCGGAGCTGCGCGAACGCATCGCCCTGGGCCTGGGATATCCGGGCTGGGCGGCGCTGGCGCCGGAACTGGAAGCGTGCCGGGCGCGGGTGTCGGCCGAGTTCGACGCGCTGCTGGTGCCGCGCAGGCGCGAGGCTGCCCCGGACGCACTGGAAAGCTACTGG
>JAEWAG010000395.1 GCA_023391775.1 Pseudomonadota bacterium
CATCCATCCCTACCCGCCGGCTCCGGTGGGGCAGCCGCCGCGCACGCTGTACGCGTTCTGCCGCCACTACACCCGCGGCACCGAGCCGTGGCTGCTGCTGATGGCCCTGCTGACCAGCGCCATCGCCATCACCCAGGTGGCGCTGTACGCGTTCACCGGCTCGATCGTGGACCGCCTCTCCAGCCACACCCCGGACACGTTCTGGGCCGAGGAAGGCTGGAAGTTCGCCGGCATGGCGGTGGTGGTGCTGGTGGTGATGCCGCTGCTGAACCTCTTCAGCTCGCTGGTCATCCACCAGACCCTGCTGGGCAACTTCCCGATGCGCATCCGCTGGCGGGTGCACCGCTACCTGCTGCGGCAGTCGATGGGCTACTTCCAGGAGGAGTTCGCCGGGCGCATCGCCACCAAGCTGATGCAGACCTCGCTGGCCGTGCGCGAGACGGTGATCAAGCTGCTGGACGTGGGCAACTACGTGGTCGTGTATTTCGGCGGCGCGCTGCTGGTGGCCGCTTCGGCCGACTGGCGGCTGATGCTGCCGTTCGCGGGCTGGCTGGTGGGCTATGTGGCCCTGCTGCGCTACGCGATCCCGCGCCTGAACAAGGTCGCCGAGGAACAGGCCGACGCGCGTTCGACCATGACCGGCCGCATCGTCGACAGCTACACCAACATCGCCACGGTCAAGCTGTTCTCGCACTCGCAGCGCGAGGAGGAGTACGCGCGCGACTCGATGGACCAGTTCCTGGGCACGGTGCACCGGCAGATGCGCCTGGTGACCTTCGTCAACGTCAGCAACGACGTGCTCAACATGCTGCTGCTGTTCTCGGTGGCGGCCACCGGCATCTTCCTGTGGACCCAGGACGCGGTCGGCGTGGGCGCGATCGCGGTGGCCATCGCCTTCGTGCTGCGCCTGCTGGGCATGTCGCAGTGGATCATGTGGGAGATGTCGGCGCTGTTCGAGAACATCGGCACCGTGCAGGACGGGATCAACTCCATCGCCCTGCCGGCCACGGTGGACGACGCGCCCGACGCCCGGCCCATCGGCGAGGTGCGCGGCGACATCCGCTTCGAGCAGGTGAGCTTCCACTACGGCAAGGCCGGCGGCGTGATCGAGGGCCTGGACCTGCATATCCGCCCCGGCGAGAAGGTCGGCCTGGTCGGCCGCTCCGGCGCCGGCAAGTCGACCCTGGTCAACCTGCTGCTGCGCTTCTACGACCGCGAGTCCGGCAGCATCCGCATCGACGGGACCGACATCGCCCACGTCACCCAGGATTCGCTGCGCGCGGCCATCGGCGTGGTGACCCAGGACACCTCGCTGCTGCACCGGAGCGTGCGCGAGAACATCCTCTACGGCCGCCCCGGCGCCAGCGACGCGGAGATGGTCGAGGCCGCACGCCAGGCCAATGCGCACCACTTCATCCAGGAGCTGGTGGACGGCAAGGGCCACCGCGGCTACGACGCGCAGGTGGGCGAGCGCGGGGTCAAGCTTTCCGGCGGCCAGCGCCAGCGCATCGCCATCGCCCGGGTGCTGCTGAAGAACGCGCCGATCCTGGTGCTGGACGAGGCCACCTCGGCGCTGGACTCGGAGGTCGAGGCGGTGATCCAGGAGAACCTGTACCGGCTGATGGAGGGCAAGACGGTCATCGCCATTGCCCACCGCCTGTCCACCATCGCCGCGATGGACCGGCTGGTGGTGATGGACCAGGGCCGCATCGCCGAGCAGGGCACCCACGAGCAGCTGCTGGCCCACGGCGGCATCTACGCCCAGCTGTGGCAGCGCCAGTCCGGCGGCTTCCTGTAGCTGCAGGCGAAAACGGGGGCGGGGTGACCTTCGCGCTCGCGCCTTACGGCTGTGCCTGCGCCGGGTCGACGGGGTCGAAAGTCACCGGCCCTACGCCCTGCACGTACTTGATAGTGCAGCCGGCCTCTTCACACTCACGAATGCGGTCCGTCATGAGGCGAACCCCGAAAACTCCGGGCGATTCCTTGAGGACACCGAACTGTCGATAGATGCCGGGGGCGAGATTCCTGTCGCGTCGGTCGAAGGAGAACACGCCGACTGCGACGTAGTATCCGGGCACTTCGTCCTCCTCCGGGAGCCACGTCTCGCTTTCGATAAGCAGTGAGGATCCCGTGTCATTCAGGTTCCAGCTTTCATGCGTCGGAAACAGGATCCTCGCCCCTCGCCCGGGATAGTAGCCGGCAACCCGGATGAGGATGCCTTCGTAGTCCTCCGGTGCGGCCAGCAGGCGCAGGAAAGAAACCCTGCAGGGAAGATTCCTGCTCACCAGGATCCATTCGCATGGCTCCCCCTTCTCCGGGCTGCCGCTGGGCACAGCCACGGGGGGCGGTTCCACGGCCGCAGCCTGCGCCTGGCGGGCCCCGTCGTTGCCACAGGCCCCCAGGAATATCGGCGCAGCCAGCAGACACAGGCCGACGCCCCTCCTCACGATGTTCCGCATCGCTCGCGCCCCCGCTCCCCCGTGGAGAGTATCGACCTTTCCGGCCCTTGCGCCACTACGCCTCGCGCCGCCGCTGCGCGCGGCCCAGGGCCAGGCCGGTGCCGGCCCAGGCCACGGCCACGCCGGCACCGATGAACATCGCAAGCTGGGGGTGCTCGCCGAGCATGTCCAGCGCGCGCTTGACCCAGCCGCTGAGCGCGTCGCCACCGCGGTAGACCACCGTGTCGATGAAGTTCTTGGCCTTGTACTTCTGCTCGGCCGGCACGACGGTGTAGAGCATCTCCCGGCCCGGGCGCACCAACGCGTACTCGCCGGCGCGGCGGGTGACCATCACCACCACGAACACCGCGAACACCGGCGCCAGGGCCAGCCACAGGAAGCCGAAGGCCATCACCAGCGGCACCGCCACCAGCAGCACGCCCACGCCCAGGCGGCTGGCGATGCGTCCGGTGATGAACAGCTGGGTGAGGATGGCCAGGGCCTGGACCACGGTGTCGATCAGGCCGAACACGCGGGTCTGCTGCGTGCGGTCCGGGAACAGCTCGGCCACCAGCCGCGCCTGCTCGAAGTACATGAAGGTGGTG
>JAEWAG010000057.1 GCA_023391775.1 Pseudomonadota bacterium
GTGACCCGGATGCGCGGAGTGCGGCGGCCCCGTCCGGAGCTGGCTCCTGGGATCGTCGCCGCGCTCTCACCTTGCCCAGAGGACGAACCTGGACGTCCGTCCCGGCGGTGACCCGGATGCGCGGAGCGGCGGCCCCGTCCGAAGCTGGCGCTCTTGCGCCTTCATGGCTGCAGCTATCGCACCGTGGTGGCCGGCAGCAGCGCATCCCAAGCCATCCCCGGGCCACTACGCGACAGCCCGGCACGGAGCCGGGCTGTCGGTCAGTCAGTAGACACTGGCTCGGTCAGCGACCCAGTTCGAACACCACGTCCAGCGACACCGATACGCTGCTCTCGCCCGGGGCCACCGGCGTGCTGTCGAAGGCCTCCGCCTTCATCATCGCCATGCGCGGCATCGGCGAAGGGATGGCGCCGCCGCCCTCGCTGATGCTGACGATCCGGCGCACCCGCAGGTCCAGCGCGCTGGCGTAGGTCTCGGCCCGCTCACGGGCCAGCTTCAGCGCGTCGAGCCGCGCCTGGGCGTACAGCGGTTCCGGGTCGTCGATGCCGAAGGTCGGCCCGTTGATCTGGTTGGCACCACTGGCCACCAGCGCATCCAGCACCTGGCCCATGCGCGTCACGTCGCGCAGCTTCACGCTGACGGTGTTGGTGGCCTGGTAGCCGGTGATGGCCGGCGGCTGGTTCTCCGCGTAGCGGTACTGCGGGTGCAGGTTCACCCCGCTGGTCTGGATGTCGCGCGCCGCCACGCCCGCGCCCTTGAGCGCGGACATGACCCGGTTCATCTGCTCGGCGTTCTGGCGCATGGCGCTGTTGCCATCGGCGGCCTGGGTGACCACGCCCGCGGAAAGGGTGGCGATATCCGGTGCACGGCGGGCCTCGGCCTGGGCCTGGACCGACAGCAGGGTGCCGTCGCGGGGCACGGACGCGGTGTCCTGGGCGATGGCCGGGGCGGCGATGCCGAAAGCCAGCGGAAGCGAGAGCAGGGAGGCGAAAAGACTGCGCATGGGTGGAACTCCTTGGATGGGGGGCCGCGGCCCGGCACGCATGACCGCGGCAGGGTCGGGTTGTATGCATGAACGCGCCGTGAGCCGTGCAGGGGTTGCGGACCCGGCAGGTCGGCATGCACACCGTTCAGCCACCAGGCCGCGGGTTATCCTTCCGCCATGCTCTATCTGGCTTCCAAATCCCCCCGCCGCGCCGAACTGCTGGACCGGCTCGGGGTGCAGTACCGCCTGCTCGACGTCGACGTCCCCGAAGTGCGCGCACCCGGTGAGGAGCCGGCCGATTACGTGCGCCGCGTCGCCCGTGACAAGGCCGCAGCCGGCTGGCGCCAGCTCGCCGGCCAGGCCGGTGCCCGGGTGCTGGGCGCGGACACCGAGGTGGTGCTGGATGGCGAGGTGTTCGGCAAGCCCGCCGACGCCGCAGACGCGATGGCCATGCTGCGGCGCCTGTCCGGACGCACCCACCAGGTGATGTCCGCCGTGGTGGTGCAGGGCGCTGGCGGGGTGCACGAGGTGCTGTCGGTGACCGAGGTGCGCTTCGCAGCGCTCGACGGGGACACCATCGCCACCTACGTCGCCACCGGCGAGGCCATGGGCAAGGCCGGGGCGTATGCCATCCAGGGCCGGGCCGAAGCCTTCGTCGAGCATCTGTCCGGCAGCTATTCCGGGGTCATGGGCCTGCCGCTGCACGAAACCGCGCGGCTGCTGGCCGCCGCGCCCGGAGCCACTTCCATCAGCGCCCACGCCGCGACGGCAGGGTAAGGAACCGCATGTCCGAGGAGATCCTGGTTAACGTCACCCCGCGCGAAACCCGCGTGGCCGTGGTCGAGAACGGCATGTTGCAGGAGCTGCACATCGAGCGCGGCTGGCGCCGCGGCGTGGTGGGCAACATCTACAAGGGCCGGGTGCAGCGGGTGATGCCCGGCATGCAGGCGGCGTTCGTCGAGGTCGGGCTGGAGCGGGCCGCGTTCCTGCACGCCAACGACGTGGTCCGGCCGGCGCCGGTGGATGCCGCGATGGCCGACGACGCCCCGTCGCAGCCGCTGGGCTCGCCGTCGATCGTGGAGCTGCTGCGCGACGGCCAGGAGATCGTGGTGCAGGTGGTGAAGGACCCGATCGGCAGCAAGGGCGCGCGCCTGACCACCCAGATCAGCATCCCGTCGCGCTACCTGGTGCTGCTGCCGCAGTCGCGCACCGTGGGCGTGTCGGCGCGGATCGAGGACGAGGCCGAGCGCCTGCGGCTGAAGACCATCGTCTCGGACCTGGCGGCCAGCCATGGCGGCCACGGCTACATCATCCGCACCAACGCCGAGGGCCAGCCGGCCGAGGCCCTGGCCGAGGACATCGCCTACCTGTCGCGGGTCTGGAACGTGGTCGAGCGGCGCGGCCGCGAGGCGCCGTCCGGGGCGATCATCTACGAGGACCTGAGCCTGCCGCTACGCTCGGTGCGCGACCTGATCCGCAAGGACGTGGAGAAGGTGCGGGTCGACTCGCGCGACACCTACGACCGGCTGCAGGCTTTCGTCGCCAAGTACATGCCGGTGCTGGCCGAGAAGCTGGAACTGTATTCCGGCGACCGCCCGATCTTCGACCTGTACGGGGTCGAGGACGAGATCGGCCGCGCCCTGGACAAGCAGGTGCCGCTGAAGTCCGGCGGCTACCTGGTCATCGACCAGACCGAGGCGATGACCACGATCGACGTCAACACCGGCTCGTTCCTCGGCCAGCGCAACCTCGAGGAGACGGTGTACCGCACCAACCTGGAGGCCGCCCAGGCGGTGGCCCGCCAGCTGCGCCTGCGCAACCTGGGCGGGATCATCATCATCGACTTCATCGACATGACCGACCCGGAGCACCGTCGCCAGGTGCTGCGGACGCTGGAGAAGTCGCTGGCGCGCGACCACGCCAAGACCACGGTGTACGACTTCTCGCCGCTGGGCCTGGTGGAGATGACCCGCAAGCGCACCGTCGAGAGCCTGGAGCGGCAGCTGTCGGAAACCTGCCCGCAATGCAGCGGCCGCGGCTCGGTGAAGACCGCCGAGACCGTGACCTACGAGGTGTTCCGCGAGATCACCCGCGCGGTGCGCCAGTTCGAGGCCGCGCGGCTGCTGGTGATCGCCTCGCCCAAGGTGGTCACGCGCATCACCGACGAGGAGTCGGCGGCCGTGGCCGAGCTGGAGGAGTTCACCGGCAAGTCGATCCGCTTCCAGGCCGACGAGCAGTACGCGCAGGAACAATACGACGTGGTCCTGCTCTAAACCGGCATGACCACCCCGCTTCGCCGCCGTCTCCGCCATGCCCGCCGCGTGCTGGGCTACGGCTTCCTGGTGGTGCTGATCCTGCTGGCCACGGCCGTGGGCGCGCTCAACCAGATGCTGCCC
>JAEWAG010000146.1 GCA_023391775.1 Pseudomonadota bacterium
GCACCGGATCGGCAGAACGCACCGCGTCCCGGCGCTGGCCTTCGCGGATCGAGGCGATCGTGGCGCCCCGGTCGAGCACGCCGGCGGGTGGCGGCAGCGCCACCAGCGCTCGGAGCCAGCCGGTGCGCATGGTCCGACGCGTCGCCAGCCAGGGCTGCTGTTCCGTGGGCCACGGCGGGTGCGACGGCAGGCTGGCCATCCGCGGTTGCCGTCGTCGCGTGCGCGCCCTTAATTGCCGTCCCCAACAGGCCTGTGCGACCGCCCATCAGCGACAGGGCAATGCCGACGGCGATGGCCCGATGCCCCGGCGCCACGTTGTCCATCGCCCGCCAGATGGCCGCGCCGATGGCCGTGCCGAGGACGATGCCGATCGTCAGGGAGATGCCTGCGGCCCCGTGTATCCGTCGCATGTCGCCTCCGTCATTGCGAAACCGCGGGCAGTCTGCGCCGCGGCCATTCGAGGCGGTGTCGCACCGGCGTGTCCTTCACGCAGGTTCTGCGTGGGCCTGCGCTGCGGCCGTGACAGGCCGCTCCGGTAAACTGGCCGCCCCACCGCCAGCAGAAGCCGCATGAACACCATCATGGTCCCCGTCTCGGTCGGGGAGCTCGTCGACAAGATCACGATCCTGGAGATCAAGGCCGAGCGCATCGCCGATGCCGGCAAGCGCGCCAACGTCGTGCGCGAACTGGAGGGCCTGCTGCCGCTGTGGGAGAAGGCCGGCGCCGGTTCGGCCGAGCTGGCGGCGCTGAAGCTGCGCCTGCGCGAGGTCAACGAGCGCATGTGGGACGTGCAGGATGCGCTGCGCGCGAAGGAAGCGGCCGGCGACTTCGGCCCGGAATTCATCGAACTGGCGCGTGCGGTGGCCGCGCGCAACGGCGAGCGGGTCGGCTTCAAGAACGAGATCAACCGCCTGGCCGGCTCGCAGTTCGTCGAGGAGAAGCAGTACCGCTGAGGGCGGTGGCGCCTGCGCGCGCGCGGCGTGGGTCCAGCGCAAGGGCGGGGAGCTGCGGGTGCGGTGCACCCGGCCGGCTCAGATGTCCTCGTGGATGCCGCACTCGCGCTTGAGACCGAAGAAGCGGGTGTCCTCGTCCTTCATGCCCGGCTCCCAGCGCTGGGTGGTGTGGAAGTCGCCGATCGAGACGTAGCCCTCGTGCCACAGCGGGTGGTAGGGCAGGTCGTGCTTCTTCAGGTACTGCCACACGTCGCGGTCGGACCAGTCGGCGATCGGGCTGACCTTCAGGCGGCCGCCGCGCAGCTGCAGGATCGGGGTTTCGGCGCGGCTGGCGGACTGGCTGCGGCGCAGGCCGGTGAACCAGGTGCCGGCCTTGAGCTCGTCCAGGGCGCGGCGCATCGGCTCGACCTTGCGCAGCTGGTTGTAGTTGTCCAGGCCGACCACGCCCTGCTCCCACAGGCGGCCGTGGCGGGCCTCCATCCACGCGCGGCTGACCAGCGGCCGGTACACCTGCAGGTTGAGCTTCAGGCGCTCGGTCAGCTCGTCGGCGAAGCGGTAGGTCTCCGGGAACAGGTAGCCGGTATCGACCAGCACCACCGGGATGTCCGGCTTCTGCACGGTGAGCATGTGCAGGGCCACCGCCGCCTGTGCGCCGAAGCTGGAGGACAGCACGTGCGCGCCGGGGCCGTGCGCCAGCGCCCAGGCCACGCGGGCCTCGGCGTCCATCGCCTCCAGTTGCGGATTGAGGACGTCCAGGTCCAGCGCCGGGGTGGCTTCGGCGTGGTTGGCGGCTTCGTTGGCGGCGGCGGCGGTCAGGCTCATGGGGGCGCTCCGTTCCGGATGCGGCGGATCAGGCGATGGCGGCAGGTTCGGCAGCGTCCACCCGGCGGGCCGGGGGTTGCAGGACCTGGACATGGGTGGGGTAGGGCGGCAGGCCGACCAGGCCGGCGCGGTGCAGGAAGTCGCCGAACCCCTCGTCCGCGCCGCGCTCTGCGGCGTAGCGGGCCAGCAGCGGCTCCAGCGCCTCGACGATCTGCGCTTCGGTGATGTTTTCCCGGTACAGCGTGTTCAGGCGCTGGCCGCGGTGGTCGGCGCCGAGCATCAGGTTGTAGCGGCCCGGCGCCTTGCCGACCAGGGCGATCTCGCCCAGGTAGGGCCGCGAGCAGCCGTTGGGACAGCCGGATATGCGCAGCAGGATCGGCACCTCGCGCAGGCCGTGCCTGTCCAGCAGCGGCTCCAGCACGGCGGTGAAGTCCGGCAGGTAGCGCTCGGCCTCGGCCATGGCCAGGGCGCAGGTGGGCAGGGCGACGCAGGCCATCGCGGTGCGCGCCAGCGCGGTCGGGGCGCGGTTTTCCGCATCCAGCCCGTGGTTGCGCACCAGCGCCTCGATGCGCTCGCGCTCGCCTGCCGGCACGTCGGCGATCACCAGGTTCTGGTTGGCGGTGACGCGGAACTGGCCGCGGTGCACGTTGGCGATCTCGCGCAGCCCGGTCAGGTGCGGCGCGCCGGGCCGGTCGGCGATGCGGCCGGAAGGGATGGACAGGGTCAGGTGCCAGCGCCCGTCCTCGCCCTCGACCCAGCCGTAGCGGTCGCCGTTGTGCTCGAAGTGGAACGGGCGCGCCGGCTGCAGCACCAACCCGGCCACCTCCTGCATGCGCGCCACGATCGCATCCAGCCCGTGGTCGTCGATGGTGTACTTGAAGCGGGCGTGCTTGCGCTCGACCCGGTCGCCCAGGTCACGCTGCACCACCAGCGCGGCGCGGGCGATGTCCAGCACCTGGTCCGGGGTAGCGAAGCCGATCACGTTGCCCAGGCGCGGATAGGTCTTGGCGTCGCCGTGGCTGGCGCCCATGCCGCCGCCGATGCTCACGTTGAACCCGGCCAGGCCACCGGCGCCGTCGTCCACGGCGATCAGGCCGAAGTCGTTGGCGAACAGGTCCACGTCGTTGATGGGCGGCACCGCAACGGCCATCTTGAACTTGCGTGGCAGGTAGGCGGTGCCGTACAGCGGATCCTCCTCGGCGCCGCTGTCGGCCAGCTTCTCCTGGTCCAGCCAGATCTCGTAGTAGGCGCGGGTCTTCGGCAGGAACTCCAGCGACAGCTTCTGCGCCCAGTCGTGCACCTGCGCATGCAACCGCGACTGCAGCGGGTTGCTGCAGCCGAGCACGTTGCGGTTGACGTCGCCGCAGGCGGAGACGGTGTCCAGCGCCGCGGCCTGGATGGCCTGCATCGTGGCCTTCAGTTCGCGCTTGATGATGCCGTGGAACTGGAAGGTCTGGCGGGTGGT
>JAEWAG010000088.1 GCA_023391775.1 Pseudomonadota bacterium
TTCCACGGCCGCGGCGGCTCGCTCAGCCGCGGCGGCAGCAAGACCACGCGCGCGGTGGACGCCTCGCCGCGCGGCAGCGTGGACGGCCGCCTGCGGGTGACCGAGCAGGGCGAGGCCATCCACCGCAAGTTCGGCATCCGCGCGCTGGCGCTGCGTTCGCTGGAGCAGACCACCGGCGCGGTGCTGGCCTCCAGCATCCGCCCGCGTCTGCCGGAGCCGCGCGAGGCGCGCTGGTCGGAAGTGATGGACACGGTGGCCGAGGCCAGCAGCGTGGCCTACCGCGCCCTGGTGGGTGCGCCGCGCTTCATGGACTACTTCCGCAGCGCGACCCCGATCGACGTGATCGAGCGCATGACCCTGGGCTCGCGTCCCTCGCGCCGGCTCGGCCAGGACGCGGCACTGTCCAACCTGCGGGCGATCCCGTGGGTGTTCGCGTGGAGCCAGTCGCGCGCGGTGATCCCGGGCTGGTACGGCGTGGGCACGGGACTGGAGGCGGCAGCCGGGCGTCATGGCGAGGAGGTGCTGCGCGAGATGGCCGCCGACTGGCCGTTCTTCCGCACCTTCCTGGACGACATCGCGATGGTCCTGGCCAAGGGCGACATGGGCATTGC
Source organism: Pseudomonadota bacterium (assembly GCA_023391775.1). Taxonomy (GTDB): domain Bacteria; phylum Pseudomonadota; class Gammaproteobacteria; order Xanthomonadales; family Xanthomonadaceae; genus Pseudoxanthomonas. Next base: position 612 of record JAEWAG010000088.1, read on the forward strand.
CGAGATGTTCTCGCGCCTGGCCGGCGACGAGCTGCACCAGGGCTTCTTCCCCGGGATCAGCGCCGAGCACGCGCGGACCCGGGACGCGCTGCTGCGCCTCAACGGACACGAGTTCCTGCTCCAGCACGACCAGCGCCTGGCCTTGTCGATCCGCCTGCGCAATCCGTACGTGGACCCGATCAGCGTGCTGCAGGCCGACCTGCTGCGCCGCTGGCGCGCCAGCGGCCGGGAGGACGAAGGCCTGCTGCGCGCGCTGGTGGCGAGCGTCAATGGCGTCTCCCAGGGCGTGCAGAACACCGGCTGAGGCTGGCGCCGCCGGTGCCGCCCGGCCAGGGCCGCAACGAAGAAGGCCGCCCCGGAGGGCGGCCTTCCCTGTGCAACGCCGGGCGTGCGCGCCTTACTTCAGGCGGGCGGCCTTGCGCAGCTCCTCGGCCTTGTCGGTCTTCTCCCAGGAGAAGGCGGTCGCGGTCTGGGTCTTGCCGGCGCCGTCGACGTAGCTGACTTCCTGCGGCTTGCGGACGAAGTGGCCGTAGGCGGCGGTCTTCTGGTAGATCGGATGGACCAGGTCGAGCATCTTGATGATGCCGTACGGGCGCAGGTCGAAATGCCCGCGGATCAGCTTCTCGATCTGCGCGTCCGGGATCTTGCCGGTGCCGAAGGTGGTGACCGAGATCGAGGTCGGCTCGGCCACGCCGATGGCGTAGGACACCTGCACTTCGCACTTGTCGGCCAGGCCGGCGGCGACGATGTTCTTGGCCACGTAGCGGGCGGCGTAGGCCGCCGAACGGTCGACCTTGGACGGATCCTTGCCGGAGAAGGCGCCGCCGCCGTGGCGGGCCATGCCGCCGTAGCTGTCGACGATGATCTTGCGCCCGGTCAGGCCGCAATCACCCACCGGCCCGCCGATCACGAAGATGCCGGTCGGGTTGATGTGCACCTTCTTCCTGGACAGCGTGTCCAGCCACTTCTTCGGCAGCACCGGACGCAGGATGTACTCGTACACGCCCTCGACCAGGTCCTTCTGCTTGACGCCCGGGTCGTGCTGGGTGGACAGCACCACCGCGTCCAGGCCCTCGATGGTGTTGCCGTCGGCGCTGTAGCGCAGGGTCACCTGCGACTTGGCGTCCGGGCGCAGCCACGGCAGCGGCGAGTTCTTCTTCTTGCGTACCTTGGCCTGCTGCTCGACCAGGCGGTGCGAGTAGTAGATCGGCGCCGGCATGAATTCCGGGGCCTCGTTGCAGGCGTAGCCGAACATCAGGCCCTGGTCGCCGGCACCCATCTCCTCCGGCTTCTTGGCCTTGCGATCGGTGCCGTCCACGCCGGCGGCGATGTCCGGGGACTGCTTGCCGAGCATGTTGATGATGGCGCAGGTGTGGCCGTCGAAGCCGACGTCGGAGTTGTTGTAGCCGATGTCGTTGATGACCTTGCGCGCCAGCGCCTCGATGTCGACCCACGCGCTGGTGGTGACTTCGCCGGCGACGATGGCCGCACCGGTCTTCACCAGGGTCTCGCAGGCCACGCGGGCGCGCTTGTCCTGCGCCAGGATGGCATCGAGGACGGCATCGGAGATCTGGTCGGCGATCTTGTCCGGATGGCCCTCGGAGACCGATTCGGAGGTGAAGAGATAGCTGGACATCGGGCTATATCCCTGTATTCGGATGAAAAGATGGGCGCGCATGATACACGCGTGTGGCCCGTGGTGCATTGTGCCCGCCACGGGGTGGGTGCCCGGTCAAGGGTACCCCCGCCGCGGTGCCCGTGCCGGGGGGCGACTGCTAGCATCGGGGCATGGATTCACTGACCCAGATCGCCCTCGGCGCGGCCGTCGCCGGCGCCATCGCACCCGCTGCCCACCGTCGCGCCGCCATGCTGGCCGGCGCCGGCCTCGGCACCCTGCCGGACCTGGACGCACTGCCGTTGCTACTGCTCACCGACGACCCGGTGGTGCGCATGACCGTGCATCGCAGCTTCAGCCACTCACTGTTCGTGCTGCCCCTGGTCGGCTGGCTGCTGTGGTGGCTGTTCCGGCGTCATGGCGGTGGGCGGGTGGCGGAGGCACCGCGGCGCTGGTTCTGGGCGATCCAGCTGGCGCTGGTCACCCATCCGCTGCTGGATGCCTTCACCGTCTACGGCACCCAGCTGTGGTGGCCGCTGGCGCCGCCGCCGGCGATGTGGTCCAGCGTGTTCATCATCGATCCGCTGTACAGCATCTGGCTGCTGCTGGGCTGCGGCGTGGCCTGGATCGCACGTGCGCGCTCGCTGGCCTCCAGGGCCCTGCTGGCGGGACTGGCCTTGAGCAGTGCCTACCTGGGCTGGTCGCTGCTGGCCAAGGGGGTGGTCGACCGCCAGGCGGAGCGCAGCCTGGCAGCGATGGGCCTGGGGGATGCGCCGCGGTTCTCGGTACCGATGCCGTTCAACACCCTGCTGTGGCGGGTGGTGGCGATGACCCCCGGCGGCTTCGTCGAGGGCGAGTACTCGCTGGTGGCCGACGAGGGGCCGATCCGGTTCCGCGGCTATCCGTCCAATACCCAGGCGCTGGGCGAGGCGCGGGCCATCGCGTCGGTGCAGCGGCTGGAATGGTTCAACCACGGTTTCATGAAGGCCCGCGAGCGCGACGGCCGGCTGGAGCTGAGCGACCTGCGCATGGGCGCCGAGCCCAGCTACACCTTCGTGTTCGAGGTGGCCGAGCGCGACGCCGACGGCCGTTGGCAGGCGGTGACGCCGCGCCAGCTGCGCCTGCCGATGGAGGCACGCCGCCAGCTGGGCGCGATGTGGCACCGGATCTGGCAGGCGCCGCCGCCGGATGCGGCGCTGCCGGCGCCGGCGGCGCTCCCGACCGCCGCCACGCCCTGATCAGCCTTCCAGGCGGAGC
>JAEWAG010000217.1 GCA_023391775.1 Pseudomonadota bacterium
GGGGGGCGCGGTCCCCCCGCGCCTTGCCGGGGGCCCCCCGGCCGGGTCAGTGCGAGTCGCCGCCGACGGTATCGCCACTGCCGCCGACCAGGAAATCCAGGTCCGCGCCGAGGTGCGCCTGCTGCACATGGTCCACGTAGAGTTTGGCCCAGCCGCGCGCCGGGGCGGGCGGCGGGGTCCACTCGGCACGACGCCGTTGCAGCTCGGCCTCGTCCACGTCCAGGTGCAGGCGGCGCGCCTCCACGTCCAGCTCGATGAAGTCGCCCTCGCGCACCAGGGCCAGCGGACCACCGGCGGCAGCCTCGGGCGAGACGTGCAGGACCACCGTGCCGTAGGCGGTGCCGCTCATGCGTGCGTCGGAGATGCGCACGATGTCGGTGATGCCCCGGCGCAGCAGCTTGGGCGGCAGCGGCATGTTGCCGACCTCGGCCATGCCCGGGTAACCGCGCGGGCCGCAGTTCTTCAGCACCATCACGCAGGTCTCGTCGATGTCCAGCGCCTCGTCGTCGATGCGCGCCTTGAAGTCGGCGATGTCCTCGAACACCACCGCGCGTCCGCGATGCTTGAGCAGGTGCGGCGAGGCGGCGGAAGGCTTGATCACCGCACCATCCGGGGCGAGGTTGCCGCGCAGCACGGCAATGCCGGCCTCGGCGCGCAGCGGCTGGTCCAGCGGACGGATCACGTCGCGGTTCCAGCACGGCGCCTCGGCGATGTTCTCGCCGATGGTGCGGCCGTTGACCGTCACTGCGTCCAGGTCCAGTTCGGCGGCGATCTCGCGCAGCACCGCCGGCAGGCCGCCGGCGTAGTAGAAGTCCTCCATCAGGTATTCACCCGACGGCTTGAGGTTGACCAGGCAGGGCAGGCGCGTGCCGATCGCGTCCCAGTCCTCGAGCCTGAGATCCACGCCAAGGCGGCCGGCGATGGCCAACAGGTGGATCACCGCGTTGGTCGAGCCGCCGATGGCGGCGTTGGCGCGGATCGCGTTGGCGAAGGCCTTGCGGGTGAGCACCTTCGACATGCGCAGGTCCTCGCGCACCATCTCCACCGCGCGCCGGCCCGACAGGTGGGCCAGGCGGAAACGGCGCGAGTCCACCGCCGGGATGGCGGCGTTCTCCGGCAGGGACATGCCCAGGGCTTCCACCATCGAGGCCATGGTCGAGGCGGTGCCCATGGTCATGCAGCTGCCCTTGGAGCGCTGCATGCAGGCCTCGGCCTCGGTGAACTCGGCCTGCGAGAGGGTACCGGCGCGGACCATCTCCGACATTTCGATCACGCCGGTGCCCGAGCCCACCGGCTTGCTGCGCCAGTTGCCCGACAGCGAGGGACCGCCGGACACGCCGATGGTCGGCAGGTCCACGCTGGCGGCGCCCATCAGCAGCGAGGGCGTGGTCTTGTCGCAGCCCATCAGCAGCACCACGCCGTCGATGGGGTTGGCGCGGATCGATTCCTCCACGTCCATCGAGGCCAGGTTGCGGAAGAGCATCGCGGTGGGCCGCATCTGGGTCTCACCCAGCGACATCACCGGGAATTCCAGCGGGAAGCCGCCGGCCTCGTACACGCCGCGCTTGACGTGCTCGGCCAGCTCGCGGAAGGAGCTGTTGCAGGGTGTCAGCTCGGACCAGGTGTTGCAGATGCCGATGACCGGGCGGCCGTCGAACATGTCGTGCGGCAGGCCCAGGCCCTTGAGCCAGCTGCGGTAGTAGAAGCCCTGCTTGCCCTCGCGGCCGAACCACTGGCGGCTGCGCAAGGGACGGTTGCTGGAATCGCTCATGTGCTCGGGATCCCTGCCCGGAAGGGGGTACGACGGCGGCTACCGGGCTGGTTCCCGGGCCTGCCGGCCTGTTGCCGCAAGGATGCTACCGGCCGGCGCCATGTCGGAAAAATAACAATGGGCGGCGGATTGATACGCGTATTGCAATGCGAAACTAGGTCGACGGACGGCGTCGTCGGGCGCCAGGCGCACCCTGCGGGACCGTGAAGGTGCGGGCTCTTGCGCCGGTGTGTGCACGGGCGAAGGAGCGGCACCCGGGTGCGTTCCCCGGACCGTCAGTGTCCGCCGGCCGCTCCTGGCCCACCGGCGCGGTGGGTCTGGAGCCTGTCCACCAGCAGTCCGCTGGCCTCGTTGAGGCCGACCACCTCGACCTCGGCGCCGTGCCGGCGCAGCTTGAGCACCACGCGGTCCAGTGCGGCCACGGCACTGGTGTCCCACAGGTGGGCATCGCGCAGGTCGATCACTACCCGGGGTGGGGTGTGCAGGTAGTCGAAGCTGTTGGCGAACTGCACCGCCGAGGCGAAGAACACCTGCCCGTGCACCCGGTAGGTACGGATGCCGGGCTGGCTGTCATCGCTCCGCACCTCCAGCAGCGCGCTCACGCGCCGGGCGAAGGACACCGCGGTCAGCAGCACGCCGGCCAGCACGCCCATGGCCAGGTCGCGGGTGGCGACGGTGACGATGACCGTGCCGAGCATGATCAGGTTGGCGGTTCTGGGGTGGGTCCGGAACTCGCGGAAGCTTTTCCAGTGGAAGGTGCCGATGCAGACCATGATCATCACCGCCACCAGCGCCGCCATCGGGATCATCGACACCCACTCCGAGGCGTAGACCACCAGCAACAGCAGCACCACGCCGGCCACCAGGCAGGACAGCCGGCCGCGTCCGCCGGAGCTGACGTTGATCACCGACTGGCCGATCATCGCGCAGCCGGCCATGCCGCCGAAGAAGCCGGTGACCACGTTGGCCAGGCCCTGGCCGGCCGATTCGCGGCGGCGGTCGGTGGGCGTGTCGGTCATGTCCTCGACGATCTGCGCGGTCATCAGCGACTCGAGCAGGCCGACCACCGCCAGGGTGGCCGACACCGGCAGCAGGATCCGCAGCGTCTCCCAGGTCCAGGCGATGTCCGGCACGAAGAAGGCGGGGAGGCTGTCGGGCATCTGCCCCATGTCGCCGACGTTGCGGATATCCAGGCCGAGCAGGGACACGGCGATTGTCAGCACCACGATGGCCACCAGCGCCGAGGGCACGGCGCGGGTGATCCGCGGCAGCAGGTAGATGATCGCCAGGCCGGCGGCACACACCGCGTACACCGGCCATGGCATGCCGATCAGTTCGGGCAGCTGGGCCATGAAGATCAGGATCGCCAGCGCGTTGACGAAGCCGATGACCACCGAGCGCGGGACAAAGCGCATCAGCGAGTTGAGCCGCAGCGCCGCGGCCAGCAGCTGCAGCACGCCGGCGAGGATGGTGGCGGCGAACAGGTACTGCAGGCCGTGGTCGCGGACCAGATCCACCATCACCAGGGCCATCGCCCCGGTTGCGGCGGAGATCATGCCCGGGCGGCCGCCCGCGATGGAGGTCACCACGGCGATGCAGAACGAGGCGTACAGGCCGACCTTGGGATCGACGCCGGCGATGATCGAGAACGCGATGGCCTCGGGAATCAGGGCCAGGGCGACCAGCAGCCCGGACAGCAGATCGCCACGGACATTGCCGAACCACTGCTCGCGCAGCGGATAGATTGCAGACATTGGGGCTCCAGCCGCGCCGGAAGCGGCGGGTGACGAGGGACGGAACCGGGCTCGCCCGTTGCTCCACGCCAGGCGGGACATCCAGGTGCAGGAGGGGCGCGGAGGGCGAGCCGATGCGCCGGACCATCCGGTGGGGCGCGCAGTCTAGGCCAAGCCCGCGGGGCGCTCAATCACGCCTGCGCCGGGATGGAGTGAGCGCGCAGCGGCCGCTGTCGCCACCGCAGCAGTTGCGGGTGAGGAACTCGATCAGGCCGTTCATCGCCTCGAAGTCGGCGCGGTAGGTGATGCGCCGGCCCTGCGCCTGGCCGCCGATCAGGCCCGCCTGGCTGAGCTCCTTCAGGTGGAAGGAAAGGGTGGCGCCGGGCAGGGACAGCGTGGCGGCGATGTCGCCGGGACTGCGTCCGTCCGGCCCGGCCTCGACCAGCAGCCGGAAGATGGACAGCCGGGTCGGGTTGCCCAGTGCGGCAAGGGCCGCGGTTGCGGTCGTCAATTCCATAATTCTAGAATAGTCGAACTATTTGGCAGGGCACAACGCCATGGAATCACACGACCTTCCCCATCTGGTACCGGCGGCGTTCGAACCGGTCGATCCGCCACGTCTTGGTGCGACCAGCACGCATCCGCCGCGGATCCTGGTGTTGTACGGCTCGCTGCGTCCGGAGTCCTACAGCCGCAAGCTGGCCCTGGAGGCGGCGCGGCTGCTGCGCCATTTCGGCGCCGAGGTGCACGTGTTCGATCCGCACGACCTGCCCATGCAGGGCAGCACCGGGCCTGAGCATCCGAAGGTGCAGGAGCTGCGCGCGCTGTCGCTGTGGTCCGAGGGGCACGTATGGGTCAGCCCGGAGCGGCATGGCGCGGTCACCGCGGTATTCAAGAACCAGATCGACTGGTTGCCGCTGGAGGAAGGAAGCGTGCGCCCGACCCAGGGCCGGACCCTGGCGGTGATGCAGGTCTGCGGCGGCTCGCAGTCGTTCAACGTGGTCAACACGCTGCGGCTGCTGGGCCGCTGGATGCGCATGGTCACCATCCCCAACCAGTCCTCGGTGCCCAAGGCCTGGCAGGAGTTCGACGAGGCCGGGCGGATGAAGCCTTCGGCCTACTACGACCGGGTGGTCGACGTGATGGAGGAGCTGGTGAAGTTCACCTGGCTGGTGCGCGATCGCAGCGATTACCTCACCTGCCGCTACAGCGAACGCAAGGGCGACCTGGCGGCCGCGGCACTGGCCGCCGCAGCCGAAGCGGTGGAGCCGCCGGTTCCGGCCATCACGGCGGCCGCCGGCGCCACCCGGTCGCAGTGACCGTGGGCGCGTACGGCAAACGCACGCAGGGGGTTGGATGATGGGTGTGTTCGAGCGGTTCCTGTCGGTGTGGGTGGCGCTGGGCATCCTTGCCGGCATCGGCCTGGGCCTGCTGCTGCCCGGCGTGTTCCAGGCGGTGGCCGCGCTGGAGGTAGCGCACGTGAACCTGGCGGTCGCGGTGCTGATCTGGCTGATGATCTATCCGATGATGATCCAGGTGGACTGGAGCGCGGTGCGGGACATCCGCCGCCGGCCGCGCGGACTGGTGCTGACCCTGGTGGTCAACTGGCTGGTCAAGCCGTTCACCATGGCCGCGCTGGGCGTGCTGTTCTTC